>JAJFTU010000033.1 GCA_021372775.1 bacterium
ATGATCTCGTGATCCTTCTTCGCCAGAAAGGAGTTCAACTGCGGCAGATCGTCATCGCAGATGCGCACATTGAGGGTTCCCGGGAAGGGCCGAAAGCCAATGGCGCTATGAAATTGATCCCTGAACCACTCCAGGCTGGTAAAGAAGGCCCCCCGCCCCGCGCCTCTTGTCTCCGCGCTCCCGCTCGACGCCCCCGCCGCGCGCCTCTTGTCTCCGCGCTCGCTGAACGCCCACGCCGCTCGCGGGGCGTATGATGCGAAGCCATGAAAATGGTCAAAGTCGTCCTCTGGATCCTCGTCGCGATCCTCGGCGCCGGCGCGGCCGCCACGGTCGCGCTCGACCGCAACGAACACATCTCCGCCGCGTGGATCGTCGTCGCGGCGGTCTGCGTCTTCGCGATCGGCTACCGCTTCTACTCGAAGTTCATCGCGGCGAAGGTCCTCGCGCTCGACGACGCCCGCACCACCCCCGCGGTGCGGCTCAACGACGGGCGGGACTTCGTGCCGACGAACCGCTGGGTCGTCTTCGGCCATCACTTCGCGGCGATCGCCGGGCCGGGGCCGCTGATCGGACCGGTCCTCGCGGCGCAGTTCGGCTATCTCCCCGGCACGCTCTGGATCCTCGCCGGCGTCGTGCTCGGCGGCGCGGTGCAGGACTTCGTCACGCTCGGCCTGAGCCTGCGGCGCGACGGGCGCAGCCTGGCGAAGATGGCCCACGACAACCTCGGGAAGTGGGGCGCGCTCGCGGCGACGACCGGGATCCTCTGCATCATGATCATCCTCATCGCCGTCCTCGGGCTGGTCGTCGTCAAGGCGCTGGCCGAGAGCCCGTGGGGCCTCTTCACCGTCGGAGCGACGATTCCGATCGCGCTGCTGATGGGGTTCGTGATGCGCTCCGGCGAGGGTCGCGTGCGGCCGGCGACGATCATGGGGCTCGCGCTGCTGATCCTCGCGCTGGTCGGCGGGCACTTCGTCGCCCAGAGCGCGACGCTGGCGCCGATCTTCACCGTCGCGCCGCTCGCGCTGGCGCTGCTCGTCGTCCTCTACGGGCTCTGCGCCTCGGTGCTGCCGGTCTGGCTGCTCCTCGCGCCGCGCGACTACCTCTCGACGTTCGTCAAGCTCGGCACCGTGGCGATCCTCGCCGTGGGGATCGTCGCCGTGCGCCCCGAGCTGAAGATGCCGGCGCTGACGCAGTTCGTCGACGGCACCGGGCCGATCTTCGGCGGCAAGATCTTCCCCTTCTGCTTCATCACCATCGCCTGCGGCGCGATCTCCGGCTTCCACGCGCTGATCGCCTCCGGCACGACGCCGAAGATGCTCAAGCGGGAGCGCGACGCGCGGATGGTCGGCTACGGCAGCATGGTCCTCGAGGCGTTCGTGGCGATCATGGCGGTCGTCGCCGCCGCGTCGCTGCCGCCGGGGCAGTACTTCGCCGTCAACTCCAACAAGAGCCTGGAGTGGATCAACGCGCAGGGGTTCCCGGTCGCCGCGGAGGAGATGCAGGCCCTCGCGAACCGCGTGGGCGAGAAGACGGTCATCGGCCGCACCGGCGGCGCGCCGTGCCTCGCCGTCGGCATGGCGGAGATCTTCCACAAGTTCCTCGGCGGCGAGGAGCTGGCGGGGATCTGGTACCACTTCGCGATCATGTTCGAGGCGCTCTTCATCTTGACGACGCTCGACGCGGGGACGCGCGTCGGGCGCTACTTGCTGCAGGACGCGCTGTCGCGCGCCGCTCCCCGGCTCGCGGGAAGCGGCTGGGGGCCGAACCTCGCCACGTCGGCGATCTTCGTCGCGGCGTGGGGCTACTTCACCGTCGCCGGCGTGGTCGATCCGACCGGCGGCACGCGCGCCCTCTGGCCGCTCTTCGGCATCGCCAACCAGCTGCTCGCGGCGACGGCGCTGACCGTGGCGACGACGATCCTGATCCGCACGGGGCGGAAGCGGTTCGCCTGGGTCACCGGGATTCCGCTGGTGTTTCTGCTCGCGGTGACGCTCGTGGCGGGGCTCGAGTACATCTTCCACCCCGACCCGAACATCGGGTTCCTGGCCAAGGCGGCGGCGATCCAGAGCGGCGCGATCGACATTCCGGCGGCGCAGCGCGGGATGCAGATCTGGAACGCGCGGCTCGACAGCTTCATCGCCGGGCTGTTCATCTGCCTCGTGATCGTCGTGGTCGTGTCGGCGTCGCGGGTCTGGACGCGTTACCTGCGCGCCGGCGCGCCGGTCGATCCGGACGGGCCGCCGCCGCAGGGCTGCTGCGGCGATGGCGGAAAGGAATACGAAGGGCCGATGGCCTGCTGCTGATCGGCGAACGCGGTTCTTGCGGGACGCAAGGCGCGCGGGGCTCCGGGGGACGCAAGGCGCGCGGTCCTTGCGGCGTGGTCGGTCGGCCGTCCGGGGGGGCTCCGCGGACCCTAGAACTCAAGGGTTCCGCGGAGCCCCCCCGGCCCGGCCGACCTCCATTCGCAGGATCAATACCAACCGACAAACCAACCGACATTCGACCCGGCATTCGAACCGACAATCCGTAGGGGAGGCTGGCGCGTCCCGACGATCGTCGCCGCGCTCAGGGAACCTCCGCGCCTGCCTCCCGACGTGAGCTTCGCACCGCGTTGCCGTTCGACGTTTCGACGGCAGGGTGCCGACATGAGCCTCGCACCGCGTTGCCGTTCGACGTTTCAACGGCAAGGTGCCGCGGGGTTCGCGTCGGGCGGCAGGCGCGGTGGGGCGCCGTGGTTTCGACGATCTTCGCGACGCGCCGGCCGCCCCTACGGTTTTTTCTCGTCCTTCGAGGCTTCGTTCATCGACTGGCGGAAGTTCTTGATCCCTTCGCCGAGACTCTTGCCCAGTTCGGGCAGACGGCGCGCGCCGAAGAAGAGAACCGCCAGAACGAGGAGAAGCAGGATCTCCGGAACGCCCAGGTTCATCTGACACCTCCGGGACGGTCGCCCGTCCCTTGTCTATTATTGCTTCCCCCGCTCGTTCGTCCACGCCTGACGGACCCGTCTTTCGTTCCCCACCCGCTGCGTCACGCCGACGTCGTCGAGCTTCTCCAGCAGCGGAATCGCGTATTTCCGGGTCAGCCCGAACAGTTCCTTGAACTCCGGCACGCCGAACGTCGTCCGTCCGCCTTCCGCCTCGGCGCGCAGCCGCTCGGCGAGCGCGCGGAACGCGGAGGCCGAAACGTAGGCGCCGTCCCCCAGCCGGATCGCCTCGCGCCGTCGCAGCGCGAATCCGGCCAAGCCCTTGTCCGGCGCGCCGAGCCCGGCGCGGCGCAGCCACTCATCCTCCGGGAGCGCCTCGAGGCCGGCCGCCTCCAGCGCCGCGAGAAGACGGTCGTAGCGGCGCTTCTCCTCGCCCTCGAGATCGACGCGGTGCGAGGCGAGCCGAACCGCGTCGGCCTCGACGACGATTCCGCCCCCCGCGGCGAACGCCTCGAGCAGGGCCCGAAACTCCCCCTGCGGCCAGCGCGGCGCGAGGACCGCGCGCAGCGGCTCCGGCGCGACCCCCGTCTCCAGCGGACGCTCGCGGTGGCGGCGCGACAGCTCGGCGCGCAGCGCCTTCTCCAGCGCGGCGAAAGCGTCCGCCGCGAGCAGCAGCTCTCCCGCCACGAGGTGGAAGCGCGCGCCGCGCCCCCCCTTGGCGAGCCCCTCGGCGATCTCCTTCGCCGCCGCCGGCTCGAGCCCGATAAGCGGCGCGCGCTCGGCGAGCGGCAGCCCGCGCTCGCCCGCCTCCTCGGCGGCGACGGCCAGACGCTCCGCGCCGGTCATCGCCGCGAGCGCCGCCGCGCGCGTTCCCCACGCCGCGTCCTTCGGACTCCGGCGCGGCGGATCGAGATCGGCGACGACGCCGCCGGCGAGGGTCGCGACCGGGCTGAAGCGCCGCAGCACGAAGCGGTCCCCCGGCAACGCGGCGAGCGGCGCCTCGAGGCGCAGCTGCCCCCCGCCGCTCTCCCCCGCGGCGAGCCGCCCCGGCGGCGGCAGGCGGAGACGCGCCATCACCTCCGCGGTGCCGAGGTGCACGCGCACCCGCATCCCTTCCTCGAGCGGCGCCGGAGCGTCGCGCAGGACGGTCAGCGCGGCGTCGAAGACCGAGGCGGCGACGTCGCGCCCCGGCGGCACGAGCGTCATGCCGCGTTCGAGGCGCGCGCGGTCCACGCCCTGAAGATTGACCGCGACGCGGCGGCGCGGCGGCGCGCAGTCCACCGACGCGCCGTGGACCTGCAGGCCGCGCACGCGCGCCTCCGGCCCGCCCGGCGAGGCGACGAGCGGATCGCCGACCCGCAGCGCGCCGCCGTGCAGCGTGCCGGTGACGACGGTGCCGAACCCCTTCGCCGCGAAGACGCGGTCGATCGGCAGGCGCGGCCACGGCCCCGCCGCCTCGCGCGGCGCGCGCTCCGCCGCGGACCGCAGCGCGGCGCGCAGCGCGTCGAGCCCTTCGCCGGTCGCGCCGCTCACCTTGACCAGCGGCGCGTCGTCGAGGAACGTGCCGCGGACGAGTTCGCGGACCTCCTCCGCGGCGAGGTCGGTCAGTTCGGGACCGGCGAGGTCGATGCGCGTCAGCGCGACGACCCCCGTCCCGAGGCCGAGCAGGCGGCAGATCCCCAGATGCTCGCGCGTCTGCGGCATCACCGACTCGTCGGCGGCGACGACCAGCAGCAGCAGGTCGATTCCCGACGCGCCGGCGAGCATGTTGTGGACGAACTTCTCGTGGCCCGGAACGTCCACGAAGGAGAACTCGACGCCGTCCCACGCGGCGTGCGCGAAGCCGAGGTCGATCGTGATCCCGCGGCGCCGCTCTTCCGGGAGGCGGTCGGGATCGACGCCGGTCAGGGCGCGGACGAGCGTCGACTTGCCGTGGTCGATGTGGCCCGCCGTGCCGACGACGACGTGGCGCGCGGACGTCTCCGCCATCCGGTCCTCCGCGCGCGATTGTACGCGCGGCGGCCGATCAGACGCGGTGCGGGGCGCGCGGGCGGTTGAAGAGGCGCCGCAGGCGGGCCTTGGCCTGCGTTTCGATCTGGCGCACCCGCTCGCGCGACACGCCCATCTGCTCGCCGATCTCCTTGAGCGTGAGGATCGGGCAGCCGTCGAGGCCGAAGCGGTGGCGGACGACGATCTGCTCCTGCTCGGAGAGGTGCTGCAGCGCGTCGCCGACGAGCGACGTTCCCTCGCGGCGGATCAGGTTCTCCTCGGGGCTCTCCGAATCCTGGTCGATCAAGTAGTCGGAGACCGGGGTCTTCTTCTCCTTGCCGACCGTGTCGTCGAGCGAGACCTCCTTGGAGTGGACCTGCAGCGTCTGGTCGACCTTCTTCAGCGTGGTGTCGAGGCGGTCGCTGATTTCGTGGCGCTCCGGCGCCCGGCCGAGCTCCTTGCGCAGCGTGTGCTCGGCCTCGCGGACCTGCTTGACCTTCTTCATCTGGTAGGTCGGGACGCGGACCAAGTTGACCTGCTCCGCGAGCGCCTTGAGGATCGCCTTGCGGATCCACCAGATGGCGTAGGTGATGAACTTCGTCCCCTTCTCGGGGTCGTAGCGGCGCGCGGCCTCGATCAGCCCGAGGTTCCCCTCGTTGAGCAGGTCCTCGAGCGGCAGGCCGAGGTTGCGGTACTCGCTGGCGACCTTGACGACGAAGGAGAGGTTCGAGGCGACGAGATGCTCGAACGCGTCCTTGTCCCCCTTCCGGACGCGGTGCGCGAGCTGTTGCTCCTGCTCTTTGGTCAGGAGGGGATAGGCCCGGATTTCCGAGAAGTACCGGCTCAGAACCGACCTGTCCGAGTTGTTTCGGTCCATGGGTCCTCGCCCGGCCTCCGCCGTCCGTCCCGTCGGAGGGCCATTCCAGCCGTCGCTGGCATTCAACGACGGCCGGACCTCGTTCGAACGCCCCGGCCGCCGCCTGGTCTTTCACCGCGGCGATGAGAGCGCGACTATCTCCCGATTCGCGGGTGTCCGTCAAGCCCAGTAAACAGCGACCGGCTCTTTGTTTCCCGCCGCCGATCCACTTATTTTGGCCGTTCAGTTGATGTCGAACGGCCCCGGGCCGCCCTTGACGACCCGAAACTGCGGATGACGGCGTTTTCTGCGGAACCAGGACCCCGGACGGATGAACCCCTTGAAATAGAGGAAACCGGCCGCCAGCCCCCCGAGATGGGCCGCGTAGGAGACCGACCCGGCCCCGCCCGGCATCAGCGCGTCCTGGACCGCGCCGTAAACGTTGATCAAGGCGTAGGCCAGCGCCATCACCCACGCCGGAAGCGGGAACGGGATCGGGAAGATGAAGACCCGCCGTTCGGGATAGAGGAGCGCGAAGGCGACGACCAGCCCGATGACGCCCCCCGAGGCGCCGATGACCGGGATCGTCGCGCCGGTCAGCAGCAGCGCAAGCAGCACGACCGCCGCGCCGCCGCCGGCGACGCAGACGAGGAAGTAGCGCACGAAGCCGCGCGTGCCGAGCACCCGCTCGACGTCGCCGCCGAACATCCAGAGGCCGAGCCCGTTGAGCAGCAGATGGACCACCCCGCCGTGGAGCAGCGCGTAGGTGAGGAGCTGCCACGCCGCGATCGGCGGCGTCGCCTGCCCCGCGGCGTCGCGCAGCCGGAGCTGCGGATCGAGCGCCAGCAGGTCCATCGCCCGCGCGTAGAGATCGGGCGCCCCGAAGCGCAGGACGAGCTGCAGGACGAACATCCCGCCGAGGACGTAGAGGATGCGCCGCACGGCCGGCGTGAACGGCGGCAGGGCGAGCGTGACCGTTCCTCCCCCGTAGGGGCCGCGATAGTAGGACATAGGCGGCAATTATAGGGGACGGGGCGGAGGTTGCCGCCGCGGGACGAAGCGCCGCGCGGCGCGGACGCGGGCGGACGTTGCCGCCGCGGGACGAAGCGCCGAGCGGCGCGGAGGCGCGACGGGCCGGGCCGGCGTAAGACATCCTCGCCGCGCGCCGCGGCCGACGAGGTGTTCAGGGTCGGCGTCCCCGGCGGCGCGGTCGTCTTGCGGGGGGAGCACCGATGACCGCGCAGCCGAGCGCCGGGCCGGCCTGCCCGGCGGACGAGATCGCCGCCCTCTTCGCGCGACTCGCGCCGCGGGCGCTGCGCCCGGCCGCCTTCGCCTGCGTCGGCGGGACGGAGTGGCTCTGGCCCGGCGAGGGCGAGGCCGGCTCGCGCGCCGCGCGGCGGATGGCGGAGCTGGCGCTCCTCGCCGAGCGGGAGCGGACGCTCGTCGAAGGGCGGCGCACCTGGCTCGTCTCGGCCGTGGAAGGGCCGTATCCGGGAATCTGCGGCGTCTCGGCCGCGGACGTCGGCCGCGACGTCGATCTGCGGCCGGTCCTCGCGGCGGTGCGGCGCCAGTTCGCCCGCCGGCAGGCGTTCGCCCTCGCCGTCGCGAACGATCCGTTCGCGCCGCTCCTCGCCGCCTCGCCGTCGCTCGCCGCGGCCGCCGACACGCTGCGCCGCGTCGCCCCGACCAAGCTCTCCGTCCTGATCCTCGGCGAAACCGGCGCCGGCAAGGAGGTCCTCGCCAGGGCGCTCCACGCCGCCTCCGGCCGCGCCGGTCCGTTCGTCGCCGAGAACTGCGCCGCCCTGCCCGAGGCGCTGCTCGAGGCCGAGCTGTTCGGCGCCCGGCGCGGCGCCTTCACCGGCGCCTCGATCGACCGCAAGGGGCGCATCGCCGAGGCGCACGGCGGGACGCTCCTCCTCGACGAGATCGGCGATCTTCCCGCGCCGCTGCAGGCGAAGCTGCTCCGCGCGCTGCAGACCGGCGAGGTCCGCGCGCTCGGCGCGGACCGGGCGCGCGCGGTGGACGTGCGGATCGTCGCCGCGACCCACCGCCGCGTGGACGCCTCGGGGAGCGGCTTCCGGCGCGACCTCTACTACCGCCTCGCCGCGGTCGTGGTCGAGGCGCCGCCGCTCCGCGCGCGGCGCGGCGACCTCCCCTATCTCGTCGCCTCGCTCCTCGCGCGCGCCGCCGCCGAGGGGCTCGGGCCCGGGCGGCGCATCGACGGCGAGGGGCTCGCGGTCCTCGCCTGCGCCGACTTCCCCGGCAACGTCCGCGAGCTCGACAACCTGCTGCGGCGCGCGGCGGCGCTCAGCCCCGGGCCGTCGATTCCCGGCCCGATGCTGCGCCCGCCGCAGCCGTCGGCGGAGTTTCCGACGAACCTCGAGGCGCGGGCGATCCTGGAAGCGTTGAAGCTGGCCGACGGCAAGAAGACCGAAGCGGCGCGGCGCCTCGGTTGGACGCGCCAGAAGCTGTACCGCCGCCTCGCCGCGCTCTTCCCGCCGGGGTTCGCCACGGCGCGGCGGCCGCGGCAGCCCGGCTTCGGCGCGTGACGGCGCCGCCGCCGCCCGGCGGCACGTCCGTCTCGCGTCAGCGGTTCACGGCCGCGCCGAGCGGCCCGAGCGACCGCGCCTCGAGCGCCAGCTCGACCAGCCTCGTCAGCAGTTCGCCGTACGGCAGCCCGCTCGCCTCCCAGAGGCGCGGGTACATCGAGATCGGCGTGAAGCCGGGGAGGGTGTTGAGCTCGTTGAGCACGAGGCGCCCCGTCGTCCGCGAGAGCAGGAAATCGACGCGCGACATGCCGAGGCAGTCGAGCGCGCGGAAGGCCCGCGTCGCCATGGCGCGGATCCGCTCCCGCAGTTCGTCGTCGAGCGGCGCGGGCACGAGCAGCCGCGAGTCCGGGTCGTCGTACTTGGCGTGGTAGTCGTAGAACGCGCCGTGGGGCACGATCTCCCCCGGCACGGACGCCTCCGGCTCGAGGTTCCCGAGCACCGCGACCTCGATCTCGCGCGCCTCGGGAATCCCCTCCTCGACGACGACCTTGCTGTCCACGCGCCGTGCGGCCGCGAGCGCGGCGGCGAAGTCCTCTTCGCGTTCGACCTTGGAGATCCCGACCGACGAGCCGGCGCGCGCCGGCTTGACGAAGCAGGGGAAGCCGAGCGCGCGCACGGCGGGCAGCGCGGCGGCGGCGTCCTCGGCGCCCTTTCCTTCGAGCACGACGTCCCGCGCGACCGCGATCCCTTCGGCCGCGAGCAGCCGCTTGGCGCGGTCCTTGTCCATCGCCAGCGCGGAGCCGAGAACCCCCGGCCCGACGCAGGCGACGTCGGCCAGCGCGAGCGCGCCTTGCAGCGTGCCGTCCTCGCCGCCCGAGCCGTGGATGATCGGGAAGACGACGTCGATCGGCGGCGTCAGCGGCTCGCCCGTCTCCTCGTCGCGCAGGCGGCGGTCGCCGCCGTGCGCGGGCCAACGCACCGGACGCCCCTCGCCGCGGGCGAGGCCGCCGCGCAGCAGTTCCGGCCCGCCGAGGCGCGGCCGTCCGTTCCGCTCGACGCCGACCAGCACGACGTCGAAGCGGCCGCGGTCGAGATTGGCGTCGATCCCCGCCGCGGAGACCAGCGAGACGTCGTGTTCCGGCGAGCGCCCGCCGAAGACCAAGGCCAGCGTGATCCGCTTCATTCTTCGTCTCCCTCCGCCTCGGCGAACCGCCGCCGCAGTTCGCCCGCCGCGCGCGCCCCGGCGACGAACGTGATGATCATCTCGTCGTCCCGCTGCTCGACCCGCTCGACCTTCGCCTCGCGGTGGCACAGCGCCAGCAGGTCGCCGCGCGCGACCGGCGCGGCGAGCGTCACGCGGACCTCCTCGCCGAGCAGCCGGTCGGCCAGCTTCCGCGCCAGCTCCGCCACCCCTTCCCCGGTGCGCGCCGACGTGAAGCAGGCGTCGGCGTGGCGCGCGCGGAGCGCCGCGACCAGCTCCTTCGGGGCGACGTCGATCTTGTTGTAGACCAAGAGGCGCGGCTGATCGCCGAGACCGGTCTCGTCGAGCACCCGTTCCGCGGTGGCCAGCTGCTCCTCCCCCTTCGGGTGGGCGATGTCCACCACGATCAGCAGCAGATCGGCCTCCCCCGCCTCCTGGAACGTGCTGCGGAAGGCGGCGACGAGGTCGTGCGGCAGCTTGCGGATGAAGCCGACCGTGTCCTTGGCCAGCGCCGCGCCGCGGCGGCCGAAGTCGAGCCGCCGCACCGTGGCGTCGAGCGTCGCGAACAGCCGGTCCTCGACGAAGACGCCGGTCTTGGTGAGCGCGTTGAAGAGGGACGACTTGCCGACGTTGGTGTAGCCGACGAGCGCGACCTGCGGCATGCCGGCCCGCGTGCGTCGCCGCACCGAGCGGGCGCGGTCCACCTTCTCCAGGTCGCGCTTCAGGTGGTCGATCCGCCGGCGGATCATCCGGCGGTCCAGTTCGATCTGCTTCTCGCCGGCGCCCTTCGTGCCGCCCGGGCCGCCGCCGACCTGGCGCGAGAGGTGCGCCCAGCGGCCGGCGAGGCGCGGCAGGAGGTACTCGAGCTGCGCGATCTCGACCTGCGTGCGCGCCTCCCGGCTGCGCGCGCGCTGGGCGAAGATGTCGATGATCACGCCGGCGCGGTCCACCACCGGCACGTCGCCGATCTTCTCGAGGTTCCGCACCTGCGCCGGCGAAAGGTCCTCGTCCACGATCAGGACGGCGGCGCCGAGCGCCTTGGCCATCGAACCGACGTCCCCCGCCTGCCCCTTGCCGACGAAGGTGGCGGCGCTGATCTCGCGGCAGGGCAGCACGGCGCGTCCGGCGTCGGAGAAGCCGGCGGTGTCGGCCAGCGCGGCCAGCTCGTCGAGCTGGCCTTCGACCTCGGTCTGCGTCGAGCCGGGGCGGACGACGCCCACGAGGAAGGCCGCGCCGCGTTCCCCCGCGGCGCCGCCGAAAAACGAGTCTTCGTTCATCAGTCTCCCGGACTGGAAAGCCAGCGGTGAAGCCGCGCGGCGTCGGGCGTCCGCTCGCCCGCGGAGAGCACCTTCCCGCCGGGGCCGACGACGACGTGCCACGGGAGCGCCTCGGCGCCGTACATCCGCTCGAGCCGTCCCCCTTCGTCGAACGCCGCCGCGCCGTCGTAGCCGAGCGCGCGCAGCCAGGCGGCGAATTCGGCCGGCGACTCGCGGCGCGCGACGCCGACCACGACGAGCTGGTAGTCGGCGCGGCGCATCCGCGCGGCGAGCCGGCGCAGCGCCTGCATCTCCGCTTCGCAGGGGCCGCACCAGCGGGCGACGAAGACGAAATGGACGATGCCGCGCCCCTCGCCGGGGCGCACGACGCCGCCGCCGAGCAACGGCGTCGGCGCCGGCGGCGCGGCCGCGGCGGCGCAGGCCAGCGCGGCGAACGCGACGGCCAGCGCCGCGGGGCGGGCCAGCCTCACCAGCGCTGCCAGCCCTGCCACAGGAAGTACCCGGCGAGGACGATCATCAGCCCGCCGACGATCTTTTTGAGGATGACCATCCAGCCGCCCGGCTTGGGCAGGGCGGTGGCGAGGCCGGAGAAGATCCCGAGGGCGAGGAAGAGCACCCCCAGCCCCAAGCTGAAGGAGAACATCCCCAGCGCCCCGAAGACCGGACGTCCCTGACGGCCGACCATCGCCAGCAGCGGGAAGACGATCGGCGCCGCGCACGGCGCGGCGACCAGCCCGGACGTGGCGCCCATGAACGCCGCGCCGAGGAGCCCTTCGCGCGGCCCGCCGCCCAGACGGTTCATCAGGAACGACGGAACGCGGATCTCGAACAGCCCGAGCAGCGACAGCCCGAAGACGAGCATGACCACGGCGACGAAGGCGTAGGCCCAGAAGGTCTGCGTCAGCCCGCCGAACGTCTGCCCGAGCGAGGCCGCGACGACGCCCAGCACGGTGTAGACGACCGCCATGCCCAGCACGTAGGCGACGGCGCGCAGCACCACGCGCCGCCGCCGCGCGGCCGCGGAGACGCCCGTCGCCGCCGACGACTCCGCGCCGCCCATGTAGGCGACGACGATCGGGATCATCGGGTAGACGCACGGGGTCAGCGAGGCCAGCAGGCCGCCGACGAAAAAGATCGCCAGCGCCGCCGGCAGCGACGCTCCTTGGGCCGACTGCGCCAAGTCGCGGGAAAGCCTTCCGATCCACGCCGCCTCTTCCGCGAGAGGCGCCGCAAGAGAGGCGGCGAGAGGGATGAGCATCGGCACTACGCTCCGATCGCCTCGGTCAGGATCGACGCGAGCTCGCTCTTCGGCCGGTTGCCGACGACCTGCTTCGTCACCTGCCCTTCCTGGAAGAGGATCATCGTCGGCACCGACATGATGCGGAACCGCTGCGCCGCGTTGCGCGACTCGTCG
>JAJFTU010000034.1 GCA_021372775.1 bacterium
CGGCGGCCGCTTCCTCGTGACGAGCCGCGTCGGCCACGGGACCTGCGTCGCCCTGCGCCTGCCGGTCGCCGGCCACCGCGACCTCCCGCCGGAGCAGCCCCCCGAGACGAACGCCGGCGAGTAGCGGGGCGGCCGATGGCCTGATCCGCTGAAAGCGAACGAGCCGACCGGCAAGCCGCGCGCATGGTCGGCGGAGCACGTCGGCCGACGGCCGAGAACGCGGCGCGCGTCCCCGGCCGCCGACCTGCAGCCGTTCATCACTCGCAGGCGATGCCCCACCCGTTGCAGACGCAGAAGAACTCCCCGGTCACACAGGCCGCGTCGGCGTAGGGGCCGTCGCAGCAACCGTCGCAAAGTCCGTTCTTGCAGCAGTTCTGCGTCTCCCACTTGACCAAACGGACGCACGCCGACTTGTAGAAGTCGATCGCCTGCGCGCTGCAGCGCCGACCATGACAGTTGAAGCCACCGGCGGCCGGGCCCGTGCAGTTGGGCGGGTCGACCTCGATGGGGTGGTACGGCCCGCGCGGCGCGTCGCGCCAAGGAACCGACCCGACGTAGAGGTCCATCGTCAGGCAGAAGAGCGCGAGATCCGATTGAACGCGCCCGACGATTTCCTCCATCGCGCCCTCGACCATCCAGCGGGCCGTCGCGGCGTCCCACCGCGCGATGCCCGACTTTCCGGTTGCCCGCTCGGTCAGGACGACCCGCGTGCGGTCCGAGGACGTCTCGACGGTGAACTCGACGATGCCGGCCTTGCTCCACGCCCCGAAGTTCGTGCCGTCCGCGACCGTCGTGGATGTGACCACGCCGATCTCAAGGCCTGATTTGTCGGCGAGAGTTACGCTGACGCCGCCTTGAACGGCCGCCGAAACCACCGACGCGACGCCCCGCTGCGCCAGGTCCGGAGGCGAGGTCGCGGCGGATGCGGTCGCCCCGGCCAGAACCGCGACGAGCGCCGCGGAGAACATCGCCCCGAGAATCCTCGCCTTTCGTTGACGACTGATAGAACGGTTCATGATCCCTCCCCCTTTTCCGCCTTGCGGCGGCACAAACGCGTCCTCCCGCGAGCCCGAAGCGGGCGCGCGACGACGCGCATCACGAGTGCAGGTCAGTGAATCGCGGCCGCCGGCGGCGCCGGGGCCAGCAGCGCCTTCACCGAAGAGCGCCAGAACGCCTCGGGATCTTCGGTGCACCCGTTGAGCCTGAACCGCTCCTTCCCGTCGAGCATCACGGCGCTCACCGGCCCGGGCTCGCCGCTCGGTTGGCCACCGCCGCGCCGCGCGTCAACGGCGAACAGGATTCCCGGCGGCCCGAGGCGAAAGCGATCATCGGCGGCGGAGACGACGACGGGTTCGACTCGGCCCGTCGATGCGAACTCGCGCTGCAGCGACGCGAGACGGTGCGAAAGGTCGCCGCAGGGCTTGTCGCCCGGCTGCCGAAACCAGAGAACGTAGATCCGGCCGGGATCGGCGAGTCGCAGCGTCGCCCCGCCGATGGTTTGAAAGCCGCCCTTGGGAACGCAGCGCGAGCGGTGAACAACCCCCTCGCGTGCCCCGAACAGCAGCTCCCCCGCGACGGCCGGGACGCGCGCGACGGCCAACGCCGCGAAAACGGCGAGGAACGCCGGCGCCGCCCAGGCGACGCGGCGCAGCGACCGCGCGCGCCGCAGGACCTCGCCGGCAACGATCGCCGCGGCGAACGCCGCCGCGGCCAAGCCCGTCGCGCCGCCCGAGAGGCCGCCGACCAGCGCGGAGACGACGGCGATCAGCGCCGCGGCGGCGCCGGGCCACGTGACGCCGCGGAGCGCCAGGACGGCCAGCCCCGCGTAGAGAACGGCGAATCCGCCGAAGACGGCGAGCACCCCGCCGACGGGACGGAAGCGCCACGCGCCGCCCGCCACCGTCGCCGCGTTGAGCGCCGCGAAAAGGGCCACCCCGCCCCGCCACGTCCAGCGCCGCCACGCCGCGCCGCGCGCCGCGCCGGAAACTCCTCCGCCCTTTGTCATGGGATCCCCCGTTCCCGAGGCGTCGCCGCCCCGCGGCGCGCCTTCGTCCGTCGCCGATGCTACGAGGAACCCGCCGAGGGCAGAAGGGAGAGAAGCGGACGCCGGCCGCGGGGCGCCGCCGCGGACCGAACTCCCGCGGCCGCGCCGGAACAATGTCTTCTCAGGGAGGCGTCCCGGGACGGCACATGGCGAGGCGCCGCATCGGGCGCCTCCCCGCCGCCGCGCGCTCGCTCAGGGAGGCGTCGCGGGACCGCACTTGGCGAGGATCGCGTCCCGCCGCTTGAGCACCGCGTCGATCTGCTCCTTCGAGAGCAGCGGTTCGAGCTGCGCGCGGAGCGCCCCGCGGGCCAGCCGCTTCAGCGCGGCGCGCAGCGGCTCGTCGAGCGCGCACGGCCCGTCGCCGAGGATCGCCGCGGCGTCGGCGTCGGGCGCGAACGCCTGCGCCTGATCGACGAGGAACACCCGGCTGTCGTTGAGCAGGACGAGGACGTCGGAATCGTCCCGCTGCTCGAGACCGATCAGCGCGTCGAAGATCTTCGCGCGGCGGAGCTGGCGCTCGACCTCGGCCGAGTCGCGCGGCGCAAGGTTGTAGAGGCTCATCGCGCGCCGGTTCACCGCCGCCTCGACCCAGATCTGCACCGAACCCCAGCGGTCGTCGATCCGGCGCAGGACCGCCACCGGGATCATCCGCAGGTCGAGCATCCGGTCGAGCCGGTAGGCGGCGATTTCGTTCTGGTGCCGGTTCGGCCGGCGCGGCGCCGGCGTCGGCCCGCCGCCCCGCCCCGGCGCCGTGTCGTCCACCGTCTTCAGCACGGCGCGCAGCCGCAGCCGGTCGCGCGACAGCTCGAGGATCCGCGGACGGGATCCGCCGGCGCCGAGCGGCCGCGACGCGACGATGTCGGCCAGTTCGAGGAATTGCTCCATCTGGGCGTCGGGGAGTTCCGCCATGCCGCTCGCCCCGCGCTCGCCCTGCGGCGGCTCGCCGCGCAGCGCGGCCGTCTGCCCCGACAGCCCGTCCAGCTCCCGCGGACCGTCGGAATCGATCAACAGCTCCACCGGCGCGTGCGTCGAGTACAGGCCGACGTCGGTGCGGATCAGGCGGCCGTTGAACCGCACGGACAGCGCGCGGCTGCGCGTCGGCGAGTGCCCGACGACGACGACCTTCGCGCCGAGCGCGGCCAGGCGCTCGCCGAGCGCGTCCCACTCCAGCGTCTCGTTGTCCATCGACTGCGCGCGGTACCACAGGGGGCCGTCGGTCGCGAACGCCGGACCTTGGAGGACCTTGCTCAGATCGAGCGCCGCCCGATCCAAGTCCTCGGCCATCGGCCCCGACGCGCCGTGCCGCTGCACGGCGAGCCCGGCCCGCTGCAGCTCTTCGAAGTTCAGAAAGGGGAACGCGCCCGGCGCCCGCTCGAAGACGTCCCGCAGCCGCCAGATGTCCCGCACTTCCTGCCGCACCGCGGCGTTGACGGCGTCGATTCCGCCCGCCGCGAGGTCCTCCGAAAGCCCGCCGTGGACGAAGACGTAGCCGTCGATCATCACCGCCGTGGGGCGCGAGAGCAGCCACTCCGCGTAGGCGCCGCCCGGGCCGAACGCGCGCAGGCGGCCGAAGTAGCCGGGGGGATAGAGCGTGTCGAAGAGCGACTGGTCCAGCGCGCCGTTCTCGAAGACGCCGTTGCCGCCGTGGTTGCCGGCCGCGCCGCCGCCCGCGGTTCCGTTCCCGTTGACGCCGTGATTCGCGGCGCCGCCCGCGGCCGCGTTCCCGCCGTGATTTCCGTTGCCGTTCCCCGCGCCGTTCCCGTTGCCGTTGCCGTTCTTGGCCCGGTTCGCCCGGAAGGCCTCGAGCGCCCGCGCGCGGTCGGCCGGATCCTCCTCCGCGGCGAACGCGGCGAACCCCGCATCGCCGACGTACCGGAAGTCGCGCACGAGGTTCATCACCTCGTGGTTGCCGAGCAGTTGGTGCACCCGTCCCCCCGCGGCCGCCGCCTCGTCGGCCAGCCGCCGCAGGAGATCGAGCGCCTTCCGGTCGGCCGGCCCGCGGTCCACGACGTCGCCCATGATCACGAGGTGCGCGTCGCCGCCGGTCCAGTGCAGCGATTCGTCCACGAGCCCCGCGCGGCGCAACAGGAGGACGAGCGTGTCGTACGCGCCGTGGATGTCGCCGACGGCGACGATCCGCGACGCCCCGGCCCAGACCCCCGGCGAGCTTTCGCGCGCGGGCGCGGAGACCGCGGCCAAGCCCGCCGCGAGAACGAGGCAGACGGCCAACGCGAGCCGATGAATGGCAGGCCGGAGACGCGTCACGAAGGCATATCCTTGTTGGTCAGTGTAACGCTTCGCGTTCCTGATGCGCAGGAGGACTAATCTATGTCGCGGCGCCCGTTTGTGTTGCTGGCCTTGCTTGCGGCGACAGCGTTCGGCGCCGTCGCCCAGGACGCGAAGGCGCCGTCCCCGGAAGAACGCGACGCGACCGGCCGGACGCCGTTCGACCTCAAGGTCGAGGACGCGCTGGCGAGGGGCGACGTCCTGGCGCGCGAGCCGACTGCGGAAGGGATCACCCATCCCGAGCTGCTGACGCTGCGGCTGGGCGGCGTCCAGCTCCGCGCCATTTTCAAGACGGTCAACGAGGAGACGCGCGGGCTCTCCCGCACCAACGTCGCCGAGCAGCACTTCACCGACCGCTACGTCTACGAGCTCGCCGCCTACCGCCTCGACCGGCTGTTCCGGATCGACCTCGTCCCGCCGACGATCGTGCGCGAGATCGAGGGGAAGCGCGGCTCGGTCCAGTACTGGATCGAGGACGCGATCTCGGTCGGCAAGGCGATCGCCGACGGCCATCAGCCCAAGGACGCCGCGCGGTTCCGCCGGAACAAGATCTCGATGAACGTGCTCGACGCGCTGATCCACAACATCGACCGCCAGCCGACGAACGTCCTCGTCACGCCGGCCGACGACGGCTTCTACCTCATCGACCACTCCCGCTCCTTCCGCGAGGAGAAGACGCTGCCGCCGTTCCTCGTCGATTGGGACGGGACGCTCGAGCCCCGCATCGCCGCCCGCCTGCGCGAGGTGAAGGACGACGAGATCCGCGCCGCCCTCGCCGGCCTGGTCACCGAGAAGCAGATCAAGGCGGTCGTGGCGCGCCGCGAACGTCTGGTCCGCAAGCTCGCCGAACTGAAGCTCCTGCCGACCGCCTGAACCCCCGAACGCGACCGCCCCCGGAGGCTTTTCCGTGACGAACGAACACCCGCACTCCTCCGCCGACCGCGCCGCACGGCGCCCGCTCCGCTTCGGAACCGCGCGCCGCGCGCTGCTGCTCGCCGGCGCCGCCGCGCTCGCCGCTTCGGCGTGGCCGGCCGCCGCGCAGACGGCCGCGCCGCCGACGCCGACCCCGCCGGCCGCGGCCTCGACGGCGCCCGCGCCGCAGCCGGAAGAGCGGGACGCGCAGGGCAAGACCGCCTTCGACCGCCGCGTCGAGGAGGCGCTGCTCAAGGGGAAGATCGTCGAGCAGGAGGCGCTCTCCGACGGGATCACGCACCCCGTGCGGCTGACGCTGCGGCACGGCGGCGTCGAGCTGCGCGCCGTCTACAAGAACGTGGACGAAGAGACGCGCGGCGCGACCCGTTCGACGATGATCGAGGAGCACTTCACCGACCGCTACGTCTACGAGGTCGCCGCCTATCGGCTCGACCGCCTGCTCGGGCTGGGGTTCGTGCCGCCGACGGTGCTGCGCGAGGTGGACGGCAAGCGCGGCTCGGTCCAGTACTGGATCGAGGACGCCGTCTCGCTCGGCGAGATGATCACGGCCGGCCGCCAGCCGCGGAACGTCGAACGGTTCCGCGTCAACAAGATCTCGATGAACGTGCTCGACGCGCTGATCTACAACATCGACCGCCGCCCGGTCCACATCCTCATCGCGCCGGCCGACGAGTCGTTCTACCTGATCGACCACACCCGCAGCTTCCGCGAGAACAAGGACCTCCCGCCGTTCCTCGTCGATTGGGACGGCACGCTCGACCCGGCGCTCGCCGCGCGCCTGCGCGACCTCAAGGACGGCGACTTCCGCGCCGTCCTCGAAGGGCTCGTGACCGAGAAGCAGATCAAGGCCCTCCTCGTCCGCCGCGAGCGCCTGCTGCGCAAGCTCGCCGCCGTGAAGCTGCTTCCGGCCCGTTGACGCCGCGGGACGTGCCGCAGAGCCGCGGGAGGCGCCGCGAGGCGCCGCCGTCCCGCTCGCCGCGGTGAATCTGCTTCCGGCCCGTTGACGCCGCGGCGGCGCCGCCGCGACAATGCCTCCGTCGCCGCCGCGGAGGCCCCGTGTCCAATCGGCACTCGGAATGGCTGGCCCGCGAGATCCCGCAATGGGTCGCCGACGGGCTTATCGACGCGGATCAGGGCGCGCGGATCGCCGCGCGCTATCCCGCGCCGGAGAGCCGCGATCTCCGCCGGCTGCAAACGCTGATCTTCGGCGCCGTCGGCGCGGTTCTCGTCGCCGCGGGCGTCGTGCTGCTGGTGGCCCACGACTGGGCCGCGTGGCCGCCCGCCGTGCGGGTCGCCGTCGCGATCGGTCAGCTCCTCGCCTTCCAGGCGGCCGCGGCGTGGGCGCTGTTTCGGCGCCGCGAATCGACGGTCTGGCGCGAGGCGGCGGCGACGTGCCTCGCCGCGTCGTTCGTCGCCGCCTTCACGCTCGTCACGCTGACCTACCCGATCTCCGACGACGCGCGGGCCTTCTTTCTGGTTTGCGGACTGCTCGTCGCGCCGCTGTCGTACGTTTTCGACGCGCAGGCGCCGGCGGCGGCCGCCGCCTTCTTCTTCGCCGCCGTCGCCGGCGCCAATCCCGACTCCGCCGTGCCGTGTTGGACGTTCTGGATCGGCGTCGCGCTGCTGGCCCCGAAGGTCTGGCTTCTCGCGCGCGATCCGGACCGAGAGTGGCGGCTGCTGTCCGTGTTCCTCGCCGGGTGTTTGTTCATCGGCGGGTGCATCTCTCTCGACGGCGCGCAGCCGGCGAGAGCGTGGATGATCTACCTCGGCGGCGCCCTCGCGGCGACGGCGGCGCTGGGCGGCAAAGCCGCCGCGGCCGACGCGGGCGCATGGCGCCGTCCGCCCGCGGCGCTGGCGCGCTGGAGCATTCCGGGGTTCGCCCTGATCTACACGTTCGAAGCGCCGTGGCGCGTCTCCAAGTCGGGCCTCGACGGACTGGACGCGGCGGGCGCGGTCGGCCTCGCGGCGGGAGCGGCCGGCGCGATCGCCGCGCTTCTGCTGGCGCGGAAGAGCGGCCTGCGCGAGCGCGTTCTCGCGGCGTTCGGCGTCGTGGCGGCCGCAGCCGTGCTGCTCGCGGCCAGCCCCGCGCCGGCCCAGCAGTTGCTGCTCGACCTCTTCCTCGCCGCCCTCGCCGCCGCGGCCATCGTCGAGGGAATCCGCGCCGCGCGTTTCGGCGCGACCAACTACGGGCTGTGCGTCGCGGTGGCCCTCGCCGGAGCGCGCTTCTTCGACTCGGACCTCTCGTTCCTCGCGCGCGGCCTGCTGTTCATCTCGGCCGGCGCGGGCGTCGTCGCGGCCAACTGGGTGGTGGCGAGCCGCCGCCGAGGCGAAGGGCCATGAAGAGCGACGGGAAATGGCTCGTCGCGGCCTTCGCCGCGGTCTGCGCGCTGCAGATCGCAGCCCCCGTGCTGCACGTCGCGCGGGCGAAGCACCTCGCCGCCGTGGGGACGCCGTTCAAGGTTCGCGTTTCCGAAGCCGCCTCCGGCGCCGCCGTCAGCGGGCGGTACATCGTCGTCGTTCCCGCCCTTCCCGCGCTGCGGGCGTCCGCGCTGCCGAAGAACGTCGGGGCATGGCGGAACGCCTGGGCGGCGCTGCGCGTCGGGCCGGACGGTTTCGCGACCGCCGCCTGCAGCGCCGATCGCCCGGCGTCGGGTCCCGCGTGCAAGGTCTGGCTCCAGGGCGGCGCCGACGAGAAGGATCCGCTGATCACGCCGCTCTTGGAGAGCCGGCGGTTCTTCGTTCCCGAGGATCTCGCCCTCCTCGCCGAGAGGACGATCCGCGAGCACGCGGCGCCGAACGGTCCGCGCGACGCGTGGGTCGCGATCCGCATCGACGACGATCTCCTGATGGCCGAAGGCCTCTACATCGGCGACGTCCCGCTCCTCGACTTTCTCCGCTCCCGCCCGACCCCGACCGCGCGCAACCCCGCCTCCAAACCCTGACCGCGCGCCCCCGTCCCGACGCGGCCCCCCGAACGCGCAGGGGAGGCTGGCGCGTCCCGATCGTCGCGCCCCGCTCAAGATTCCGCCCCGCCTGCCTCCCGCACGTCCGTCGGATCGCGGCGCCGAATACGGCGCCGAATACGGCGCCGAACACGACGAGCGGGTCGCGCGGCGGGAGGCGGCGGCGGAGCCATTGCCCCGGCGGCGGAGCCGCCGCCGCCCGCCGCGCGACGCGCGCCCATCGACGAACACGCGCCCTAGTGCCGCAACGCCGCGCACCAAGAGGCGGCCGCGAACCGAGGCCGCGGCGCGCGGCGAGACAGAAGACACGAACCATCCAACAGGGATCGTCCCCCCGCGGACAATCGGCATTGCGCGCGACCGAACACGACAGCACGTCGGGCGTGCGGGGGCGGCGGCGCAGCCGTTGCCCCGTGGCGGAGCCGCCGCCCCCGCCGCACGACGCGCGTCCCGCGAAACCCGCGGGCAGTGCGCCGCGAAACCCGCGGGCATTACGTCCACGAAACGCGCGGGCATTACGCCGCGAAACGCGCGGGCATTACGCCCACGAAACCCGCGGCGTCAGGACGCGTCGTTCTCGGCTTCCGCCAACGCGGCCGCCGCGTCTTCCCATTCCGCGTAAAGCCGCGCGAGGTCCCCGTCGAGCGACTCCCGCTCGCGCGCGAGGTCGCGCATCCGCACGCCGTCGGAATGGACGTTCGGGTCGCCGAGCAGCGCGTCCACTTCGCCGAGCCGCGTCTCGGCCCGTTCGACCTCCGACTCCAGAAGCCGCACCCGCTCGCGCAGCGGACGCAGCCGCCGGCTCCGCTCCTGCAGCGCCTCCGCCCGCGCGCGGCGCCCCTCCCGCGAGCGCTCGTTCGCCGGGCCGTCCACCGTCTTCCCCGCGGCGAGCGCGGCCTTGGCCGCGCGCCACGCCAGCCAGCCCTGCCAGCCGCCGTCGATCGCCTCCACCGCGCCGTCCTGCACGGCGAGCGTCGTGGTCGTCAGCTTGTCGAGGAACGCGCGGTCGTGGCTCACGACGACGAGCGTGCCGGGCCACGCCGCCAGCGCCTCCTCGAGCCCTTCGCGCAGCGGCAGGTCCAGGTGGTTCGTCGGCTCGTCGAGCAGCAGCAGGCTCGCCGGCCGCAGCAGCAGACGCGCCAGCGCGAGCCGCGCCCGCTCCCCGCCGGAGAGGGTCCGCACCGCCCGGTCGATGTGCAGGTCGGAGAGCCCGAGCGTGCCCAGCGCGCGCCGCACGTCCTCCGGCAGGCGGCCGTAGGCGCCGCGCGACGCCTCCTCGAAGACGGTCGCCGCCGGATCGAGCGCCTCGAGCTGGTGCTGCGCGAAGACGCCGACGAGCAGCCCGGGCGCCGTCTCGCGCCGCCCCGCCTCGGGCCGCAGCTCGCCGGAGAGCAGGCGCAGCAGCGTCGTCTTGCCCGCGCCGTTCGGCCCCATCAGCGCGACCCGCTGGCCGCGCCGCACCTCGAGCGACACGCCGTCGAGCACGACGTGCTCGCCGTAGCGCTTCGTCGCGCCGTCGAGCCGCATCAGCACCTCGTGCGTCGGCGGCGGGTCGGGCCAGCGGAAGCTCCACGAGCGCTGATGGTCGGCCTGCAGCCGCGCCCGCTCGGCGCGGACGTCCTCGAGCAGCCGCAGCTTGTCCTGCGCCGCGGCGGCCTTGGTCGCCTTGTAGCGGAACCGCTCCACGAACTCGTCGAGCCGCGCCTCGTCCCGCTTGAGCTGCTCGTCGCGCCGCTCCACCAGCCGCCGCTCCTCCTCGCGCGCCTTCGCCCAGGCCGTGTAGCCGCCGGGCGTGAAGCGGACGCGCGAGCGGAGCAGGTCGGCGACCCGCTTCACCACGCGGTCGAGGAAGACGCGGTCGTGCGAGACGACGACGATCGCCGCCGGGCTCTGGGAGAGCGTCGTCTCCAGCCACTGCAGCGCGTCGAGATCCAGGTGGTTCGTCGGCTCGTCGAGCAGCAGCAGGTCGGCGCCGGAGAGGAGCAGGCGGGCCATCACCGCGCGCATCCGCCAGCCGCCGGAGAAGGTCCGCACCGGTCGGTCGAAGTCGTCGGGGCCGAAGCCGAGCCCGCCGAGGACCGCCTTGGCGCGCGCCTCGAGCTGGTCGCCGCCGAACCACTCGAAGAGGGCGCGGCGCTCGCCGTAGACGTCGGAGAGGCGCGCGAGCCGCTCGGCGTCCGCGGGATCGGCCGCGGCCGCGGCCATCTCGTCGGCGAGGCGGCGGCAGTCGTCGCCGAGTTCGCGGATCTCCCCCGCCCCGGCCAGCGCCGCCTCGATCAGCGGGGCGTCGCTCCCGACCTCCGTCTCGACCTCCTGCGGCAGGTAGGCGATGCGCAGCCCCGCGGAACGGGACACGCGTCCCTCGTCCGGCTCGTCGATGCCGGCGACGATGCGCAGCAGCGATGTCTTGCCGCAGCCGTTGGGGCCGACAAGCCCCACCCGGTCGCCGGGATGGATCGTCCAGGTGATGCCTTGGAAGAGCGTCCGTCCCAGGACCGTGCGGCCGACTCCGTCGAGGGTCAGCATGGTCGGTAAAGGTAGCGGACCCGCGCCGCCCCGCCAAATCGGCCGACGGGAACGGCCTCGGCGGCCGCGCGGCGGGACCGACCGCGGCAAGGCCCGTCCGCGCCTTGCCGGCGGCGAGTGAATCCGGGGTAAACTACCGCCGCCGCACAGGGGGGAACGCTTGATGCCCGTGAATCTCGACGAACTGCCGGCCGGACCGCTGCTGAACCGCTTGGTCGCGACGCTGGTCTGCTGTCAGACGGGCGGACTTCCGGACGACACCTATCCGAACTACAGCGGCGACGTGAAGCTGGCCTTCGCCGCGGTGGACGCGTTCCTCGCCGCGAACCGCGGCGTCAAGCTGACCATCGAGTACCCGATGCCGGAAGTCTGGGTCCGGCGCAGCGCCGAGGAAGTCTCCAAGGGCAGCGGCTGGGTGACGGCGGTCTACGTCGCCGACGACACCCTGCCGATCGCCCTCTGCCGCGCGCTGCTGCGGGCGGCGGGACACGTGGACGCGCGGGGCGTGATCCTCTCGGACTGACCTTTCCGCGGCGCCGCGTCAGCCCTCGGGCGGCGGCGGCGGCGCGTCGTCCGCCGGCTTGCCCGCGTCGCGCAGCTGCATGATGCAGGCCCCCATCCCGGTCACCGTCACGACGAACCAGAACAGGCCGCCGACGTACGGCACGAGCCCGACCACGCCGACGACGACCACGCCGACGAGCAGCGCCAGCACCGGATGGGGCGCCGACCGCCGCAGCAGCAGGAACGCCCAGCGGCCGAGCAGCATCTTCCCGACCAGCGCGCCGGCGTAGCCGAGCGCGGCGATGGCGGCGAAGACGGCGAGCGAGAGCGGCAGCAGCACGCAGCAGAGGACGCCGAGGACGAGCAGCGAGAAGAGGGCGACCAGCCCCATGCCGAACGAGACGGCGAGCGAGTGGCCGTCGTCGTTGCGCTTCTGCGCGCCGTCCACGAACGACCGGAAGAAGATGATCAGCAGCGCGCCGGCCGCGAGGGCGACGAAGGCGAAGTAGACGCGGAGCCCGAGGTGGATCGAGCCGCCCGCCGCCTCCTTCGCCTCGGGCGGCGGCGGCGCCTTCTCCGTCCGCGTCACCTTGCCGGCGACCGCGTCCGGCGGGATCGTCGCCGGGTTGCGCGACTCGTAGACGAGGTTGCCGTCGATCCGCGCGCCGCGGCCGATCGTCAGCTCGTCGCACGCGACGGTCAGGTCGCCCGCGATCCGCCCCTCGATCGTCACCTGCCCGGCGCTGATCCACGCCGGCCCGTCCACGCGTCCGGAGACGACGACCCGCCCCGAGTTGACGATCAGCGCGCCGCCGACGACGGCGCTCGGCTGCACCTTGACCGACGTGCCGAGGAAGATCGCGTCCGCGGCGACCGTGCCGGAGAGCGCGGCCTCGTTCGCCGCGACGCGCAGCCGCCCGCCGACCTCGCCGGAGACGTCCACGTCGGCGCCGGCGGCGTCCACGTCCCGCTCCACCGTGCCGGAGACGCGCACGGCCTTCGCCGCCCCGACGAAGTCGCCGGCGACGGTCCCCGCGACGCGCGCGTCCACGACGAGCGCGTAGACGTCGCCGTCGCTCGTCTCCCCCTGCGCGATCTCGAGCGACTTCCCGCTCGCGAAGCGCAGCGCTCCGACCCGCAGTTCCTTGCGCTGCGGCGCCGGCTGCCGTTCGTCGGCGCGCACGGAGGGCGCGACGAGAACCGCCGCCAGCAGGAGCAGGATCGCGCGCGCCGTCTTCATCCGAGCCTCCGGGCCTCGCCTCGGCCCCTCGCGTTGAGCATTACCATTCCGCGCGGCGGCCCGCCGTCCCGAAGCGGCGAGCGGGCCGCGGCGGGAAGCGAGCGGTCCGGCCGCCCGGTCAGAAGCCGACCTCCTCGCGGATCTCGCGCGCCCTGCGGCGACTGAGCGGGACCGACGTCTTGTCGGGGTCGTCGAGGTCGAGCAGGAAGTTTCCCGACTCCGCCGGGCGCACCGACGTGACGTGCCGCAGGTTGACCAGCGCCGAACGGTGGCAGCGGCGGAAGCCGAGCGGCGTCAGCACTTCGTCCAGCTCCTGCAGCGTCCGCGGCACGAGGTAGGACTGGCCGTCCTTCCAGGCGAAGACGAGCGTGTGGTCGGCGGTGAGGTGCGAGACCTCGCCGGGGTCGAGCAGGACGATCCGGCCGCGGCGCCGGGCGACGATCCGCGGCGGCATCCCCTGCCCGCGGGTCAGCATCCGTCCGAGCCCCTCCGGCGCCCGCGCCCCTTCGACGCGCCGCGCCAGCCGCTCCAAGGCCTCCTTGAGCCGCTCCGCGGTCACCGGCTTGACGAGGTAGTCGACCGCGTCCTCCTCGAACGCCCGCACGGCGAAGTCGTCGTACGCGGTGACGAAGATCACGGGCGGGATTTCCTCGAGCCGGCGCAGGACGTCGAAGCCGTCGCCGCCGGGAATGCGGATGTCGAGGAAGACGACTTCGGGGTCGATCGCGCGGATCTTCTCCACCGCGTCGCGCACCGTGTCGGCCTCGCCCGCGACCTCGATCATGCCGGTCTCCTCGAGCAGCCGGACCAAGCGCCGCCGTGCGGGCGGCTCGTCTTCGACGATCACGGCCTTGAGCTTCATGCCTCGCTCCTCGTTCGGTTCAGAACCACGTCGCCGGCGGCGGGAAAACGACCCGCGCGACCGTTCCCCGGCCCCCTTCGGCGGCCACGATTTCCAGGCGCCCGCCGCGGGCCGAGGTGAGCCGCGCGGCGATGTTCTCCAGCGCGTGTCCCTTCGGCTTCGTCCGCTGCGCCTCGCCCGGGCCGGGGCCTTCGTCGCGGACCTCGATCAGCGTCCGCCGCGCGGCGTCCCTGAAGGCCCGGACCGTCACGCTCCCCTGCCCCGTCTCCGGATCGCGTCCGTGGAGCACGGCGTTCTCGACCAGCGGCTGCATGATCAGCGGCGGGACGAGCTCGTCGGCGACCTCGGGCGCGACGTCCACATGATAGACGAGCCGCTCGCCGAAGCGCGCCTTCTCGATCGCCAAGTAGTCGGCGACGAACGAGAGCTCCTCTTCGAGCGAGACCCGCTCCTCGCCGCCGCGCCGGAAGGCGTAGCGGAAGAGATCGGAGAAGCGCTCGAGCAGCCGCTCCGCCGCGGAGGGGTCGTCCTGGATCAACGCCGCGGCCGTGTTCAGCGCGTTGAAGAAGAAGTGCGGGTTGATGCGCGCCTGCAGCGCCTGCAGCTCGGCGCGCGCGGCGCGCTCCGCGGCGTGCGCCTGCGCGAGGCGCTCGGCGACGAGCTGCTCGCGCGCCGCGGCGAGCCGCCGGTTGAGGTCCTCGTAGAGGAAGACGAGCAGTCCCGCGATCAGCGCCAGGAGGCCGTTGATCGCGCCGACGAGCAGGACCGAGCTGCCGGCGTGCAGGGCGTAGCGCGGGAAGAGCCAGAAGCCGACCCCCGTCGCGGCGAAGGCGCCGCCGACCAGCGCGAGCGACCCGATCACGACCCGCAGCGGCAGGCTGAAGCCGACGAGCCGCGGCAGCACCGTCCGGCCGCAGAACGTGGCGAGCAGGCCGGCGGAGAGCCCCGTGAGCGCGCCGACCGCGACGAGCGGATAGACGAACTTGTGCGGCGGGTCGAGGACCGAGGCGAGCATCCCGACCAGCGTCCCGGCGCCGCCGCCGAGCCCCCCGGCGATGAGCGCCTGCAGCAGGAAGTAGCGCAGCACCGAATAGACCGGCGGACGACGCTCCTCGTCCGCCAGGCTGCCGGTCACCGGCATCGGCGACCCCACGCCGCCGCTGCTCATCGGCTCTCCTCCGCGGCGCGCCGCCGGCCGTTCCGCCGGGCGCTCGCGCGTCCGCACTCGGCGCGCCGCGCGGAGCCCGCGGCGGCGGGCCGCCGGCCGTTCCGCCCGTTCACGCGTCCGCCCGCGGCGCGCGCCGCACCACGACGAGCGTCGTGTCGTCGGCGGGCGCGGCGCCGCCGGTGTGGAGGTCGAGCGCCTCGAGGATCGCGTCCGCGAGCTCCTCGGCGGCGCGCCCGCGGCAGCGCAGCGCGACGTCCGTCAGGCGCTCCCGCCCGAACTGCTCGTCGTCGTCCCCCGCGGCCGGCGCCTCGATCAGTCCGTCCGTGTAGAGCACCATCGTCTCCCCCGGCGCGAGGACGTCCTGCGCCGACTCGTACGCGGCGCCGGCGAACATCCCCAGCGGCACGCCGCCCTGCTCGAGCAGGCGCGCGCCGCGCGGCCCGGCGACGATCGGCGGATGGTGCCCGGCGAGCGAGCAGCGGACCGCGCCGTCCTTCGGATCGAGCACCGCGTAGGCGAACGTGACGTAGCGGCCGCCGACGGCGCGCGTGTGGACCGCGTCGGAGAGGATGGCGTTGAGCCGCGCCGGGTCGTCCTCGAGCGAGGCGACGACGCGCGAGAGGGCCTGCACGTTGGCCATCAGGAGCGCCGCGGCGATCCCCTTCCCCGAGACGTCGCCGACCGACAGGCCGAGCCGCCCGCGGTCGAGCGGGACGAAGTCGAGCATGTCGCCGCCGACCAGCGCCGCCATGCGGCAGCGGAACGCGATCTCCCAGCCGTCGATCCGCGGCGCGCGCTCGGGCAGCAGGCCGCGCTGGACCTCGCGCGCCAGCTCCAGCTCGCGCACGAAGGCGTCCTTCTCGCGCAGCTCGGCGTAGGCGCCGGCGAGCGACGCCTTGAGCCGGTCCCAGGCGATCAGCGCCCCGCCGACGACGAGCGCGAGCACGATGTTGGCCGCGATCAGCGAGAGGAAGGCGATCGGCCGCGCGAAGACGACGCCGGGGCGCAGCAGGAGCGAGAGCGCCGTGACCGCGACCGAGCCGCCGACCAGCGCCGCGAGCACGACGCTGTAGCGCAGCGCCGCGGAGAGGGCGGCGAGCGACGGCAGGACGTAGCGCGAGGCGACGAGCGCGGACAAGGCGACCGCTTCGCCGAAGAGGACGCTCTGCCGCACGAACCAGCCGTCGAACGGGCTGCCGGTCAGGACCGAGATCAGCGTCTCGATCGCGAAGCCGATCGCCGCCCCGGCCGCCGCCGCGCCGCCCGCCCAGAAGGCGAACAGGCGCACCCCGCGCGCGCCGCCCGCCGAGGCGACGGACGGAAGCGTGCTCAGGCGGATCGGCAGGCCGTTCGCCAAGACTCAGGACCCTCGAAAGCGGCCTCCCCTCGGGGGCCGCGGGCCAACGGTACTACACAAAACAGACGCCGGTCAGGCGCGGAAACGATCGGTCGCAGGACGCTCCCGAACGGCGCGCGGGACGGCCGGCCCGGCGGCGGTTATCCTTGGCCGGACACGCGAGGAAGACCATGACCGCCAAGTCGAAAAGCGAGGGACCGAGCCGCAAGGACAAGGACCGCCTCGACCGCAAGACGATCGACGCGATCCAGGACGCGGCGCGCAAGGTGCACGGCAAGATCGAGAAGGGCCAGAAGCCGGAGATGTCGTTCCCGGTGCGCAGCCTGCAGAACGTCCACTTCGACAAGGCGAAGGGATACTTCGAGATCGGCCGCTCCAAGAAGAGCCGCACGCTGACCGTCTCCACCGTGCGGACGTTCGCGCAGACGCTGAAGATGATGTCGCTCTCCAAGGACCTCGTGGAGACGAACGACTTCGCCACGAAGCGAGACGCGTACTACCAGTCGAAGAACTGGGCCGAGGCCGGCTTCCACGACCAGGCCGAGTCCGACACGGTGATGGACGACATCGAGGCGCTGTTCTCGATCGAGGGGCTGAGCCGCGAGCAGCTCCGCTTCATCCCCGACGAGCACGGCGGCGCGGTCGCCGGCGAGCTGATCGTCAACGACCCCGACTACGCGACCGGCGCGGTCCACCGCATCGACTGCACGCAGTTCGGCTCCGGCGCCTACAGCATCCCCTCGCTCGTCGAGCACCTCTCGTTCGAGACGAGCGCCAAGTTCGTCCTCGCCATCGAGACCGGCGGCATGTTCCAGCGGCTGCAGAGCCACCGCTTCTGGGAGAAGGCCGACTGCATCCTCGTGTCGATGGCCGGCGTGCCGACGCGGGCCACGCGCCGCTTCGTGCGCAAGCTGGCCGACGAATGCCGGCTGCCGGTCTACGCCTTCGTCGACTGCGACCCCTACGGGATCTCCAACATCTACCGCACGCTCAAGGTCGGCTCCGGCAACGCGGCCCACGTCTCGCGCTTCTTCTGCGTGCCGCAGGCGCGCTTCCTCGGCGTGACGCCGCAGGACATCGTGGACTACAAGCTGCCGACCCACCCGCTGAAGGAGATCGACGTCAAGCGGGCCAAGGACGCGCTGAAGAACGACCCGTTCTTCAAGACCTACCCCGTCTGGGCCAAGGCGCTCGAGCAGCAGCTCCGGATGGGGGTCCGCGCCGAGCAGCAGGCCCTCGCCAAGTGGGGGCTGAACTACGTGATCGAGGAGTACCTCCCCGAGAAGCTGGCCAAGGCGGACCGCTTCCTCCCCTGACCTCCCGCGCGCCGGGGAACGCGGCGCCCGCCGCGCCGGTGAACGAGGCGCCCGCGGCGCCCGGAGCGCGGCGAGATTCCCGCCGCCCCGGAACGCCCCGCGCGCCGGGGACTTGACGCCGCCCCGCGCGGGGGCAAAGTGTGTCGTCCGCCCCGCGCTTGCCCGCGGGGCGACTGGACGCGCGAAATGGGACTGTTCGGTCATCGCTGGTCGGCCAAGCGCCCCGGCGTCGAGGTTTCCTGGCTCGTTCCGCTGCCGCGGCGCGTCGCGCCGCCGGCCGCGGACGCGCCGCGCTGCATCCTCTGCGGCGACATGATCGTCGCGTGGGGAGAGCGGCACGCCGTCGGCGTGGACGTCTCGCTCGGTCGGATCGCCTTCAAGGCCAAGTTCGGGCCGTGGCGTCCGTGCGGCTTCGACGCCGCGGGACGGCTCGTCCTCGGGCGCGGCGACGAGCTCGCCGCCGCCTACCTCGACCCGGTGGACGGCCGGATCGTCGAGTCGTCGGAGGCGCAGGCCGAGCGGGTCCTCGAGGCGCAGGACGCGCCGGAGGCGCCGGAACTCGACCCCACGCTCCCGTTCGCGGGCGGGACGCTCCGCGTGCGGACCGAGACGGTCAACCGCGTCACCCGCCACATGCTCGAGGTCGCGGACGGCGCCGCGCCGCGGCGGCTCGAAGTCGCGGCGTTCACGCTGCGCAGCGACCGCCTGATCCTGCGGGCCGCCGGGCCGCGCCTCTACGGCTGGGTCGGCGGCGATCCGGAATGCCCGACGGGGGCGCTGGCGGCGTTCGCCGGCGGCCCGTACTTCGTCCTGCGCCGGCGCCACGCCGAGCGCCACGAGCATTTCGTGCCCGAGGACTTCGTGGACGTCGTCGGCCACGGCGACGCGCCGCTGGTCGCGGTCGTCCTGCCGGAGGGGGGCGGCGCGCCGCGCGAAGTCGAGCTGGGGATCGTGCCCGAGGTCTGGCGCGGCCTCGGTCGGCGCGACGGCAGCCGCCCGACCTACGTCGAGCGGGCGCTCGGCGCGCGGCCGATCGGCGTCCTCGGACGGCAGCTGCTGGTCGAGTTCGTCGAGCTGGAGGGGGGGAAGCCGCACTCGGCGCGCGGGCTCCAGCCGCGCCGCCGCAGCGTCGCCGGCTTCGACGCCTCCGCCCTGCTCGACTGAGCGCGGGCCGAACCGCCCCACGCCCCGCGCCTCGCGCGCCGCACCTCGCGCGTCGCGCGCAGCGGCGTCGCCGGCCGCACCGAAGGACGCCGCCCGCGGAGCGCGGGCGAACGCAGTCCGCCGCGCGGTTCGCCGGTACAATTCAAGCGTCCCAATTCACCGCGATCCGCAGGACGCACGTGCCCGACCCGCCTTCACCGCGAGACCGCGGCCGCCCGGCCGCTTCGACGCCGCCCCGAGGCCGGCGGCGGATGGTCCTTGCGCTCGCCGTCGCCGCGGCGCTCGCCGGCGCCGCCCTCCCCGCCGCGGCCGAGGACGCCGTCTGGGCGAAGGCGCGCGAGGCGGCGCTCGCCGCGCGCGCCGGGCGGACGGACGACGCGCTCGCGGCCTACGCCGAGATCTGCCGCGAGCGGCCGTCGTCCGTGGCGGCGCACGCCGCGCTCGCCCGCCTCGCCGTCGCCTCCGGCCGCGCCGAGGCCTGGCGCGCCCGCGTCCTCGCGCGCCTCGCCTCCCATCCGCGCGACGTCGGCGCCTTGGCCGCGGCGGCCGAATTCGACCTCGCCGGCGGCCGCCGGGACGACGCCCGCGCCAAGCTCCTCGCCGCGGTCGCGGCCGGCGCGCGCGACCCGGAGCTCGTCCCCGCCCTCGTCGCGGCCTCGGCGCGTCCGGCCGAGACGACCGCGTGGTTCGCGGCGCGCGCCGCGTCGCGGCGCGCCGATCCGGAGTTCGCCGTGCTGCGGGCGCGGCTCCTCCTCGCCTTCGGCGACGTCCGCGGCGCGCGCGCCGAGGCGGCCGCCGCGCCGGCGCGCGCCCCCGGGCTGGTCGAAGCGGTCGTCCTGCGGCTGGAGCTCGCTCGCGCCGACGGGGACGCGGAGGAGGCCTGCCCGCTCGCCGCCGCCGCCGCGGGGTCGCTCCGCGACCTGCCGGGCGGCCCGGAGGCCCGGTTCCGCTCGACGGTGGCCGTCGTCCGCGCCCTCGCCGACTGCGGCCGCGCCGACGACGCGCGGCGGCTGCTGCGGGCCGTCCGCCCGCCGCCCCTCCTGCCGGGCGTCCCCGCGCCGGGCCGCGCGCTGGCGGTCGCCGAAGCCGACGCCGCGATCGCCGAAGGGGATCCGCTCCGCGCCTTGGCGGTCCTCGCGGAGAGGGGGCCGCTCTCCGAGGGGGATCCGGAATGGGGCGAGCCGGCGCTTTCGGCGCGCGTCCGCGCGCTCGCCGCGCTCGGCCTCGAGGTCCCCGACGCGCCGGCGATCGCCGCCAGGCCGCTGCCGTCGGGGCTGTTCCTCGCCGAGCGGTCGCGGACGCTGGCCGCGCTCGCCGACGCCGCCGACCCCGCGGCCCGGCGCGCCGTGGGCGCCGCCCTGCGCGTCTGCGCCGCGCGTCTCGCCGACGACGGCCTCGAGC
>JAJFTU010000035.1 GCA_021372775.1 bacterium
GGCGCCTTGGCGCGCGACCTCGGCGAGGCGTGCCTCGCCGCGCTCGCCGAGGAGGACCGCGCCGCGCTGGTCGCCGAGGCGCGCGCGGCGGTCGCGCCGTACGCCGCGGCGATGGCCGACGACGTCCGCGCGCGCGCCGAACGAACGGCGCTCGAGCGGCTTCTCCGCGTCCGCTTCCGCCTTCCCGACCTGACGCTGCTCCCGCTGCGCTGAGCGATCGGCGCTCTCCGCGGGACGGCCGCGCGGCCCTGTTCGCGCCGCCGCGACGATCTCGGCGTCGCCGTGCGGTCCGTGCGCGCCCGCTCGTCGGCCGCAGCCGCGCGCGGGACGGGCGAAGCGCGCAGCGGAACACCGTGATCGCCGTCCCGAGGGTCGTCCCGCGCGCGGGACGGGCGCGGCGCGAAGCGGCGGCGCCGGGCGCGCGGTCTTCGGATCTTCGTGGCGTGACCCGGGGGACGCGCTTGCTGTTGGTTTCGGCGCTCGCCGCATGGGGCGGCGCCGCGGCGGGGGCGCTTGCGCCGAACGCCGCGGGATCGCTCGCCCTCGCCGCGGCGCTGGCGGCGCTCCTCGGCGCGCGGGGGCGTCCTGAAGGCCCGCGGTCGCGCGGTCTTCCGCGCGCGGCGCTCCTCGACGCGCGGGGGCGCCCCGCGCGCGTCGCGTGGCTCGTCGGCGCGGTCGCGCTCGCCTACGCCGCCTTGGCGTCTCCCGGCGCCCCGCCGCCGCCCTTCGCGGGCCGGCTGCGGGCGCGCGTCGTCTCGTTCGACGAAAGCCCCTCCGGCTTTCGCCTGGAACTCCGCGCGCCGGGGCGGGGGACGTTCGTCCTGCGCGCCCCCGCGACCGGCGACGCCGCGTGCGACGCGCCGCCCGACGGCTTCGGCCCCGGCGCGCTGATCGACCTGCCGCTGGAGGACGATCGCCGCGCGCCTCTGGGGGCCCGTGCGGCCGCGCTCTCGACGATCCGGGTCGTCGAGCGGCCGACGGCGCTCGACCGCCTCCTCGCGGCGCCGGGAGGCCTCAGACGCGCGTTCCAGCGGCGCGCGCGGTCGGCGCTCGTGCGCGGCCCGGACGACGACGTCGGCGGCCTGCTCTTCGCCACGGTCGCCGGCGTCGGCGACGCGATTCCCGACGACGCGTGGCGCGCCATGCGCGCCTCCGGGCTCGCCCACATCGCCGTCGTTTCCGGCTTCAACGTCGGCATGGCCGCGCTGGTCCTCGGCGTCCTCGCCGCGCCGCTCGGCGGAAGCGGCCATCCACGCCGCCGCGCCGCGGCGCTGGCGGCGGTCGCGCTGCTGCTCGCGCTCCTTCCGGCCGATCCGCCGGTGCGGCGCGCGGCCTTCGCCGTCCTCGTCGCGCGGAGCGGCGCGGTCTTCGGGCGCGGCGCGCCGCCCGCGGCCGCGCTGGCGCACGCGGCGCTGCTCCTGCTCGCGCTCGATCCGACGCTGGCCTCGTCGCTGTCGTTCGCGCTGACGGTCGCGGCGACGGCCTCGATCGTCCTCGTGGCCGGGCTGCCGCGCCGCGTCCTCGCCGCGCTGGCGTTCGTCGCGCCGACCTTCGCCACCTGGCCGATCCTCGTCCTCGCCACCGGGCGCGCGGGGCCGTGGACGATTCCGGCGAACATCCTCGCCGCGCCGGCCGTGCCGCCGCAGTTCGCCGCGGGCTGGATCGCCGTCTTGGCGCCCCCCGGGCCGCTCGCCGCCGCGGCGCTCGCGGTCGGCCGCGGCGCTTCGCGCTGGATCCTGCTCGCCGCGCGCGAGGTCGCGCTCTGGCCCGGCTCCGGGCGCATCGCCGCGCCGTGCGGCGTCCTCTGGGCCGCCGCCGCGCTCGCCGTCCTCTTCGGCGCGATCCTCCTCGCGCCGCGCCGTCCGAGGCTCGCCCTCGCCGCCGCGCCGCTGGTCCTCGCGCTCTGGGCGTGGCCGCTGCGCTGGCACGCCGTCCCTCCGCCCGCGCCGCCCCCCGGGCTCGTCGTCTTCGACGTCGGGCAAGGCTCGGCCGCGCTCCTTTCCGATGGCCGCGGCGCGGTCCTCTTCGACGCGGCGGACGACCGCCGCCGCGACGGGACGAGGGCCCTGCTGCGCGCTCTGCGGGAGCGGGGCGTGCCGCGGATCGACTATCTCGTCGTCGGCCACGCCGACCGCGACCACTCGGGGGGCGGGGCCGAGATCCTCTCGGCCCTCGACGTCGGCGCGGTGGCCGTCCCGCCGCTCGCGCTCGACGACCCGGCGCTGGCCTCGCTGCGCGCCCAGGCGGCGGCCCGCGGCGTGCCGATCGAAACGGTCGAGGACGGCTGGCGGGCGCTCGGCCGCGACGCGGAACTGCGCGCGCTCTTTCCGCCGCGCGGGCGGCGCGACGATCCGAACCGCGCGGGGATCGTCCTTCTGGCGCGGATCGGCTCGCTCGCCGCGCTGCTTCCCGGGGACGCCGACGCGGACGTCGAGGGGGAGCTGGTCCTCGCGAAGCGGATTCCGCGGATCGACGTTCTCGTCGTCGGCCACCACGGCGCGCGCGGCTGCACGACGCGCGCCTTGCTGCGGCGGGCGGCCCCGCGGGCGGCGCTGATCAGCCGCGGCCTCGACAACCCCTACGGGCACCCGCACGGCGAGACGCTGGCCCGCCTCGCCGCGGCGCGCGTCGCGCGCTTCGACACCGCGCTCGACGGCTCGCTCTCCGCGGCCTGCGCGGGCGAGACGCGGCTCGTCGTCGCCTCGGAGCGCGGCGGGGCGTGGCGCGTGCGGCGGAGGCGCGGCGTCAGGGAACTTCGGCGATCGGGGCGGGGGCGAAGCAGAGGACGAGAATCGCGAGGCAGGCCGCCGCCAGGATCAGGCGCGTCCGGCCGAGCGGCAGGCCGTCCTCGGGCACGTAGGGGTGGTTGCGGCCGAAGAGAAGAACGATCGCCGCCCAGATCGCCCAGCCCGAGAACTCGTGGTGGAGCAGGCCGCGCCCGGCGACGAGCGCGACGAGGAACGCCGCGGAGGAATGCGCGATCGCCCGCCGCCAGCGCGGCGCGACGGCGTAGGCGACGTGTCCGCCGTCGAGCTGTCCCGCGGGGATCAGGTTCATCGCCGTCGCCAGCAGGCCGAGCCACGCCGCGAGGAAGACCGGATGCGCGACGAGCCCGGTCCCCGCGGCGTCGGGGCGCAGCAGCCCCTCGAGCAGGTAGACCAGCAGGGAGTCGCCGAAGACCCAGGCGCCGGACGGCGCCGGGCCCGGCGCGGCGAGCGGCGAGAGCAGGATGCCGAGCGCCATCAGCGGCAGGGCGACGGCGAAGCCGGCCAGCGGCCCCGCGGCGCCGATGTCGAAGAGCGCGCGGCGGCTCGGGATCGGCGACTTGATCCGGATCACGGCGCCCATCGTGCCGAACGGGAAGGGGGGCGGCGTGGGAATGAAGAACGGCAGCGTCGCCTCGACGCCGTAGCGGCGGCAGGCGACGTAGTGCCCCATCTCGTGGGCGAAGAAGAAGGCCATCACCGCGATCGAGAACGGCAGCCCCGCCGCGGCGACGCTCGGCAGCGCGCCGGCGAAACGCAGCGGATCGAGGGTGAGGAGCGCCTCGAGCGCGCGTCCGCCGCGCTCGGTGAAGCCGGCGCCGGCGAAGGTCGTCGTGACGAAGGTCAGCGCCGCGAGAATCCAAGGAAGCCGCGCGAAGCGGCGGCGCGGCGGGGGAAGCGGCGTCGCCGCCGGAGCGGGGGACGAGCCCCAAGGCAGAGGCCCGTTCGCGCTCACTGGCCGAGGTCGCGCAGATCCTTGCCCGGCTTGAAGCGGACGGTGCGGCCGGGCGGGATCTTGACTTCGTGCCCCGTGCGCGGGTTGCGGCCGACGCCCCGCTTGCGCGGGCGGACCTGGAAGACGCCGAAACCGCGGAACTCGATCCGCTCGCCGCGGACCATCGCGTCCCGCAGCGCGTCGAACATCGCGTCCACCGCCAAACTCGCCTGGGCCTTGCTCATCGGCTCGCGCCCGGCGCGCTCCGCGTCGGCCTTCGCCGCGTCGAAGACGCGGTTGACGATGTCGGCCTTGACCATGCGCTCCCTCCGCGGCCGAGAGTCTACGGGCGGCGTCGGCGGGGGTCAAGGTAAGCGCCGGCGCGACAAGGGATTGGCGCGCGCGGCGCGGATTGGGCGACAATCGGCCCAATGAGAGAAGCATGAGCGACGAGACGCAAGCCAACCCCTCCCCGCGGCGGCTGCCGTGCGTGGCGCTCGTCGGGCGCCCCAACGTCGGCAAGTCGAGCCTCTTCAACCGGCTCCTCGGGCGGCGCGAGGCGATCGTCCTCGACCGTCCCGGCGTGACCCGCGACCGCCTCGAGCGGATCTGCCGCCTCGACAAGCGCGCGGTGGTCCTCTTCGACACCGGCGGCATCGTCCCCGACGCCGACGAGGAACTGTCGCGCCAAGTGACGCGTCAGGCGATGGCCGCCGTCGCCGAGGCGGACGTGATCGTGCTGCTGATCGACGGCCGCGCCGGCGCGACCGCGCTCGACCACGCGATCGCCGACATCCTCAAGCCCGCCGGCCTGCCGACGATCGTCGCCGTCAACAAGGTGGACACGCCGGCGCGCGGCGGCGACGTCGCCGACGCCTGGCGGCTCGGCCTCGGCGAGCCGTTGGCCGTCTCGGCCGAGCACGGCCTCGGCGTCGAGGACCTCGCCTCGGCGATCGAAGCGCTGCTCCCGCCGGGCCCCCCGGACGCGGAGCGCGCGGACGAGGACGAGCGCCCCGATCCGGAGCGCGAGCTGCTCGTCGCGGTCGTCGGCCGTCCGAACGTCGGCAAGTCGTCCCTCGTGAACCGCCTCGCCGGCGAGGAGCGGGTGACCGTCAGTTCGCAGCCGGGAACGACGCGCGACGCGGTGGACGTCGTCCTGACCCGCGACGGGCGCCGCTTCCGCCTCGTGGACACGGCCGGCCTGCGCCGCCGGACCAAGGCCGAAACGCAGGACGAAGCGGTCGGGATCATCGTCGCCCGCCGCCGGATCGCGCGGGCCCACGTCGCCGTGCTGGTCCTCGACGCGGTGATGGGGCCGACGACGCAGGACGCCTCGATCGCCGGCGAGATCACCGAGGCCGGCCGGCCGCTGGTCGTCGCCTTCAACAAGTGGGACCTCGTCCAGAACCCCGAGGAGCGGGTCAAGGAGCTCGAGCGCGAGATGGAGCGGCGGTTCGCGTTCCTCGAAGCGGCGCCGAAGCTGACGATCTCCGCCCTCACCGGCCAGCGGGCCTTCAAGGTGCTCGACCTCGCCCGCGAGGCGGCCACCGCCGCCTGCCGCCGCGTCGCCACCTCCGAGCTGAACCGCTTCCTCGCCCGGGCGATGGCCGAGCTGATCGCGGGGAAGGGCGGGACCGGACCGAAGACCCTCTACATCACCCAGACCGGCACGCTGCCCCCCCGTTTCGTCGTTTTCTGCCGCGATCCGGAGAAGATCGACGACGCCTTCACCCGTTACCTCGAACGGCGGCTGCGGGATGAGTTCGACTTCGGGCCGACGCCGGTCCTCGTCGAGTTCAGATCGTCCCGCAAGCGCTTTTGACACCCGGGCGCCGACCGTCCTATGTTTGCACACTGAACCGCCCGGGCCGCCGGCGCGGGGGGAGAGGGAACGATGGTCGTCTTCAACTACTCGACCCGCGAACTGACGACGAAGATCGTCTACTACGGCCCGGGACTCTGCGGGAAGACCACCAACCTGCAGTTCATCTACGACCACATGCCGGAGAACGTGCGCGGCAAGATGCTCTCGCTGGCCACGAAGAGCGACCGCACCCTCTTCTTCGACTTCCTGCCGATCGATCTCGGCCAACTCGGCGGGATGAAGACGAAGGTCCAGCTCTACACGGTTCCCGGACAGGTCTTCTACAACGAAACGCGCCGGCTCGTCCTCAAGGGGGCGGACGGCGTCGTGTTCGTCGCCGACAGCCAGGACAGCATGCTGGAGGCGAACCTCGAGTCGTACCGCAACCTCGAGGAGAATCTCGCGGCGCACGGCCTCGCGCTGGCCGAGATGCCGCACGTGCTGCAGTACAACAAGCGCGACCTGCCGAGCGCGCTGCCGCTGGATCTGCTCAACGAGAAGCTCAACCGGCACAACGCGCCGTTCTACGACGCCGTGGCCACCACCGGCGTCGGCGTGCAGGAGACGCTGCGGCACATCACCAAGCTGGTGCTGCTGAAGCTCGACACGCGCTACGGCGCCGGCGCCGAACTGCGTCCGACGCCGCCCCCGCCCGCGGCCGCCCCGTTCGCGCCGCGCGCGGCGGCGTCGCCGATCGAGCCGCCCGCCGCCCCGCCGCGTCCGGCGGAAGCGCCGGCCTTCGTTTCCGGCCCCGCGCCGGCGGCGGCG
>JAJFTU010000036.1 GCA_021372775.1 bacterium
CAGCTGGAACCCCGGAGGCGACTCGGGCGGGGCGACCGGCTCGGGGCAGGACATCATCTCCTGCCGCCGAAGCTCGACGAGATCGAGGCCGCGCAGACGCAGCGCGTCGAGGACGTCGCGGACCTCCCCCTCCGGGCCGAAGCAGACTTCCGTCCGGGCGAAGGCGGCGCGGACGACCAGGTCGGCGACGGCGGGGCCGAGGCGCGGATCCCCGCGGCGGGGCCGCTCGACGGCCCACGTGAAGCCGCGGTACTGCTGGACGAGGCCGATCGTCCGGCCCCCTTCGAGGATGGCCCAGTGGCGGGCGATCCCTTCGCCGGCGCCGGCCGGCGGGATCGTCGAGGCCACGTGGACGCAGACGGCGGGATCCTGCTGGACGATGACCCGCGCGCGGCGGAAGTGCCGCGGCTCGGCGGGGGCGACGACGAACTTCAGCGCCGCCGAAGCGTCGTCCCCCGTCCCCCCGGATCCGCGCGGCGCGAGAGCCACGTCAGCACTTCCGCACGACGCCGCGGACGACTCCCTTGATCTCCAGCCGGTCCGCGGGAACCATCAGCGGCTCGTAGTCGCGGTTCGCCGGCTGCAGCCGGACCATGCTGCCCTCGAGGTAGAACTTCTTGAGCGTGACGTCCTCGCCGTGGACCATCGCCACGACGAGTTGGCCGTTCTCCGCCGAGCGGCGTTCCTCGACGACGACGTAGTCCCCGTCGCGGATTTGTTCGTCGATCATCGAATCGCCGCGCACCTTGAGGGCGTAGGTGCGACCGACGCCGACCAGCCAGGACGGCACGGCCAGCGATTCCCGCTGTTCGATCGCCTCGATCGGCCGGCCGGCCGGAATGAGGCCGAGGAGCGGGATGTCCACCGCGCGCGGGGCCTGGTCTTCCGAGACGACTTCGATGGAGCGGTTCTGGTTCCAGCTGCGCCGGAGCAGCCCCTTTCGCACGAGGTTGGTGACGTGCTTGTGGACCGTGGCCACCGACGAGAGGCCGAAGTGGCGCCCTACTTCCTCGAGGCTCGGCGAGTAGCCGAACTCCCCGATGAACTGGTTGATGTAGTCGTAGATCTGCTTCTGGCGCTTGGTGAGGGCCACGGGCTGTCCTCCCGTTGGGCGGTCCGCGCCGACGCGCGTCGCCTGACGCCGACGCCGGCCGCCGCATGACGCGGCGGAGGCGGCGGAGGCGCTTCGATGGAAACTTACAGCAAACGCAGGGCGAAAACAAACCCCGAGAGAAAACAATCGCGCCGGGGGGTTTGCGGCGCCTAAGTCGCGCTGCTAGTGTCCGTTGCGTCGTGCGCCGGCGTCTCGCCATGATCCTCGTCCTCCTCGCCGCGGCCGTGGCCCCGGCGGCGGGACAGACGCGCGTCGAATCGGTGGACGCCGAGCGGGTGGCCGACCTCTTCGCGCGGATCCGCGCCGCCAACGACGACGCGACGCGCGAGGCGCTGACCGAGGCGCTCGCCGCGGTCGGCAGCTCCGCGGTCCCGACGATCGCCGCCGAGATGGCCCGCCGCGACGACGCGACGTGGCTCTCCGCGACCGTCGCCCTCGGGCTCATCCGCGGCCCCGACGCCGTCGGCGCGCTGCAGGCCGAGCTCAACCGTTCCTCCGGCACGCGGGCGATGGCCGTCCTCCACGCCCTCGCCGTCGCCGGCGACGCCGAAGCTCCCGCCCTCGCCCTGCGCGGCGCGACGCCGACCCTCGCCGCGGGGCCGGAGGCGACCGCGGTGGACTTCATCGCCGGCGCCATCGGTCCGCCGGCCGCGGCGACGCTCGCCCAAGAGATTCCGCGTCGTTCGCCGGAGGGCCGCGTGGTCGGCCTGGGCGCGCTCGGCGCGCTGGCCGACGAATCGGCGACGCCGTTTCTCCTCGCCTGGTCGCGGCGCCCGGCGCCGATCGACCGGCGCTCGGCGCTGATCGCCCTCGCGCGGATCGGCGACCCGCGCGCCGGCGCGCGCTTCATCGAGGCGCTCGACGATCCGGACCCGGCCGTGCGCGAGACGGCCGCCGAAGGACTCGGCTACCTGCGCGAAACGCGGGCGACCGAAGCGTTGGCGCGGATCGCGCGAAGCGCCGCGCCCCCTTCGCTCAAGAGCCGCGCCGTCTGGTCGCTCGGGCTGATCGGCGACGACGGCGCCGTCGCCGCGCTCGGCGCGGCGCTGAAGAACGCGGGGGAGAACGACCGCGCGCTCGTCCTGCAGTCGCTCGGCAACACCGGCGCGCCCGCGGCCGCGGCGGCGATCGGCGACGCCGCCGAGACCGACGCGGCGACGGTCGCCCTCGCCGCCGCCGCGGCGTTGGCGAAGCTGCCCGGCGACGGGGCGCGCGAGCGGCTGCTCGCGGCGTGCGGCGCCGCGCGCACGCACGGGGCGGGGCTGCTCGCGGCGGTGGAGCTGCTCCGGCAACGGGAAACGCGCGCGGTCCCCTGCGCGCTGCGCCGGCTGCGGGACGACGTCGAGCGGCGGCGCGGCCTCGCGCCCGCGGCGGAGGAACTGCTCGCCGAGCTGCCGCTCGTCGCCACGCCGCTCGCCGCCCCCTCGCTGGAGGGGATGGCCGAGGAGGTCGCGGCGCCGGCGCTGCAGCATCGGCTGCGCGAGGCGGCGCGCCTCGTCCGCCTCTCGGCCGATCTCGGCGACAACGTGGACGGCTGGATCTCCGTCTTCGACGACGGCACGCCGCGCGAAGTGGACCTTGCGGTGGAGCGGCTGGCCGAGCTCCGCGACGCGCGGGCCGTCGAGCCGCTGGTGCGCCTCTTCGGGCGGATCGAGCCGGACCGCGCCTACCGCATCCCCGCGGCGCTGGGCGCGATCGGCGGCGCGCGCAGCGTGACGTTCCTCGTCGCGCTCGTCTCCAACCCGACCTATCGCCGCCCCGCGCTGGTCCGCGCCCGCGACGAGGCGGCGCGCGCCCTCGTCCGCTGCACGGCCGCGCCGCACGCCGCGGAGGCGCTGCGGCGGGCGTTCGTCGCCGAGCGCGGCCGCTTCTTCACGCCGCTCCTCGCCTACGCGCGGATGCGCGGCCGCGCGGGGATCCCCGAGCTGATGGAGATGAAACGGCTGCTGCTCTTCCGCCGTTCGGACGAGCGGATGCTGCGGCACGAGAAGGCGAACTGGGCGCTCCGCCTGCTCCGCGCGGGGCGCGAGATTCCGCTCGACGAAATCCGCGACGTCCGCTGACGGCGGGTCGCCGCCCGACGAAATCCGCGACGTCCGCCGACGGCGCGGGCGTTCGCGCCGCGAAAGCGGCGTCGTCCGCCGACGGCGCGGCGCGGGCAGCGCGTTCGCGGCATCGGCCGGCGTTCCCGCGTCCGCCGGCGCGGCGCGGTCAGCGCACGATCTCGCTCTCGTCGGCGTCGAGCGCCGCGCGGCGCGAGAGGACGAGCTTCCCCATGTGGTCCACGCCGAGCAGCCGCACGCGCACCGCGTCGCCGACCTTGAGGACGTCCTGCACCCGGCCGACGCGCGTGCGGTCGAGCTCCGAGACGTGCAGCCGTCCCTCGATCGTCGCCCCGAGCCGGACGATCGCCGCGAAGTCGGTGACGACGATCACCTCCCCCTCGTAGACCTTCCCCACTTCCGGCTCCAGCGTGAGGCGCCGGGCGCGCCGCAGCGCCTCCTGTCCCGAGGCCGCGTCCGCGCAGTAGATCCGCACGAGGCCGTCCTGCGCGACGTCCACGCGGCTGTTCGTCGCCGCCTGGAGTTCCTGGATGTTCTTGCCGCCCGAGCCGATCAGGTCGCGGATCCGCTCCGGCCGGATGCGCAGCGAGAGGACGCGCGGCGCGCGCGGCGAGAGCTGCGGGCGCGGCGCGGCGAGCGTCTCGGCCATCCGGTCGAGGATGTGCAGCCGCCCGGCGCGCGCCTGCTCCAACGCGCCGGCGAGCACCTCGGCGGGGATCGCGCCGACCTTGTTGTCCATCTGGATCGCGGTGATCCCCTCGCGCGTCCCGGCGACCTTGAAGTCCATGTCGCCGAGATGGTCCTCGTCGCCGAGGATGTCGGAAAGGACGACGAACTTCCCCTCCTCCGCGATCATCCCCATCGCGATCCCGGCGACCGGCCGCGCGATCGGCACGCCGGCGTCCATCAGCGCGAGGCAGCCGCCGCAGACCGTGGCCATCGACGACGAGCCGTTCGACTCGGCGATGTCGGAGACGAGGCGGATCGTGTAGGGGAACTTCTCGACGTCCGGCAGCGTCGCGCCGAGCGCGCGGTGGGCGAGGTTGCCGTGGCCGATCTCGCGCCGCCCGGGGCCGCGCATCGCGCGGACCTCGCCGACGGAGTAGGGCGGGAAGTTGTAGTGGAGCAGGAAGCGCTCCCGCTCCTCGCCGGCGAGCGTCTCGATCCGCTGCTCGTCGTCGGCCGCGCCGAGCGTGCAGCTCACGAGCGCCTGCGTCTCGCCGCGGGTGAAGATCGCCGAGCCGTGGCAGCTCGGCAGCCAGCCGGCTTCCGTCCAGATCGGGCGGATGTCGGTCGGGCCGCGGCCGTCGGCGCGGCGTCCTTCGAGCGTGCGGCGGCGCAGCGCGGCGCGGACGAGATCCTCCGCCGCGGCCTCGACCTCCGCCCCGCGTCCCGGATAGTCCTCCTCCAGCGCGGCGGCCGCCGCGCCGCAGGCGCGGGCCAGCGCGTCGCGCCGCTCGTGCTTCCCGGGGATGCCGAGGGCGTCCTCGACCGCCGCCGCGGCGAGCGCCGCGACGCGCGCCGCCAGCTCGGCGTCGGCCTCCGGCGCGACGAAGGAACGCTTCTCCTTCCCCGCCGCCGCGCGCAGTTCGTCGAGCCCCGCCGAGATCCGGCCGCAGACCTCCGCGGCCCGGGCCAGCGCCTCGATCACCAGCGCCTCGCCGACCTCGCGGCACTCGCCCTCGACCATCACCGGCCCGCCGGGGCCGGCGGCGACGACGAGGTCGAGCTCCGCCGCGCGCCGCTGGGCGCGCGAGGGGAAGACGGCCCACTCGCCGCCGACCCGCGCGATCCGCACGCCGGCCACCGGGCCGTCCCAGGGGATCGCCGAGAGGTGCAGCGCGGCCGCCGCGCCGACGATCGCCAGCGACTCCGGCTCGACGTCGTCGTCGGCCGAGAGGACGGTCAGCAGGACCTGCGTCTCGTTGACGAAGCCGCCGGGGAAGAGCGGCCGCACGGTGCGGTCGGCGAGGCGCGAGGCGAGGACCTCGCGGTCGGTGATCCGCCCCTCGCGCCGCCCGTACGCGCCGGGGATCCGCCCCGCCGCGGCGAGCCGCTCGCGGTACTCGACCGTCAGCGGGAAGAAGTCCTGGCCCGGCTTCGGCGACTCGGCCGCGCAGGCCGCGGCGAGCATCACCGTGTCGCCGAAGCGGAGCACGACCGCCCCGTCGGCCTGGCGGGCGATCTTGCCCGTTTGGAGCGTCAGCGGGCGTCCCGCGACGTCGATCGAGACCTCGTGCATGGCGCAATTTCTCCCTTCGGCGGCGAGACGATACAATAGCCCGCTCCCCCCCGAGCCGAAACCGTTCGCACGAGGATCCTCATGGCGCCTTCACTCGACCCGCTTCTGCGCCCGCGCACCATCGCCGTGATCGGCGCCACCAGCCGCAAGGAATCGCTGGGCGGCAAGATCACGGCCCGGCTGTTCGACGCCGGCTTCACCGGACGGGTCTACCTCGTCAACCCGAAGCAGGAGTCGGTCCGTTCGACGCGCTGCTACAAGAGCGTGCTCGACGTGCCGGAGAAGATCGACCTCGCGCTGATCATCGTCCCGCTCGCCGGCGTGCTGCAGGCGGTCGCGGAGTGCCTGAAGCACGGCGCGAAGGCGATCTGCATCATCACCGCCGGCTTCGGCGAGATCGGCGCCGAAGGGAAGGCGCTGCAGGAGAAGCTCGCCGCGATGTGCCGCGAGGCCGGGGCGCGTCTGCTCGGGCCGAACTGCATGGGCGCGGTCAACAACAGCCCGGCCGTCGCGCTCGACTCCACCTTCTCGCCCAGCCCGACGCTGAGCGGGCCGCTCGGCTTCGCCTCGCAGTCCGGCTCCCTCGGCTGCGCGGTGATCAACCTCTGCGAAGAGCGGGGCATCGGCTTCTCCCAGTTCGTCTCGATCGGCAACAAGGTGGACGTCAACGAGAACGACCTGCTCGAGGCGTGGGAGAACGACGACGAAGTCCCGGTGATCACGCTGTACCTCGAGTCGTTCGCCGACGCCGACCAGTTCCTCGAGATCGCGCGGCGCATCACCCCCAAGAAGCCGATCGTCCTCGTCAAGGCCGGCAAGACCGCGGCCGGCGCGAAGGCCGCCAGCTCGCACACCGGCGCCCTCTCCGCCGGCGACACCGGCGCCGAGGCGCTCTGCCGCCAGGCTGGGGTCATCCGCGCCGACTCGATCGGCGAGATGCTCGACGCGGCGCTGATCCTCTCCCGCTGCCCGCTCCCCGAGGGGCGGCGCGTGGCGGTGCTGACCAACGCCGGCGGCCCGGGGATCCTCGCCGCCGACGCGCTCGCCGAGAACGGCCTCGAGCTGCCTCCGCTGGCCGAGGAGACGCGGAGCAGGCTGCGCGCGATCCTGCGCCCCGACGCGTCGCTCGCGAACCCCGTGGACATGGTCGCCTCCGCCGGGCCGCAGCAGTTCCGGCAGTGCCTCGAGATCCTGCTCGACGACCCGAACATCGACACCGTGATGACGATCACCGTCACGCCGCCGCTCTTCTGCGGCGTCTACGAGACGATCCTCGAAATGCTGCCGGCGTTCCGCGCGGCGAAGAAGACGGCGATCGCCGTGGCGATGGCCGCCGAGGAGTTCTACGGCCGCGCCCGCACGATCGAAGGGCTGCCGCCGGTCTTCCATCAGCCGGAGGACGCCGCGAAGGCGCTCGCCCGCGTCGTCGCCTACGCCGAGCGCCGCCGCCTGCCGCAGCGCACGGTGCGGACGATCGCCCAGGACGACGCGGCGATCGCGAAGCTGCTGGCCAAGCAGAGCGCGCGGGGCGGCGGCTACCTCCCGGCCGACGACACCTTCCGCGTGCTCGAGGCGGCCGGCCTGCGCGTCGCGCCGTGGGCGCTCGTGGACACGCCGCAGGACGCCGTGCGCGAGGCGCGGCGGATCGGCTACCCGGTGGTGCTCAAGGCGAACGGCGAGGCGATCGTCCACAAGTCGGACATCGGCGGCGTGGCGTTGAACATCAAGGACGACGCGGCGCTCGAGCAGGCGATCGCGACGATGCGCGCCAAGCTCGCCGCGGCCGGCCACGCGCCGGACACCTGGAACCTCTTCCTGCAGGCCTTCCGGCCGGGCGGGCGCGAGGTGATTATCGGCTCCAGCCGCGACGACTCCTACGGGCCGCTGGTGATGTTCGGCCTCGGCGGGACGTTCGTGGAGGTGCTCAAGGACGTGAAGTTCGGTCTGACGCCGACGGCGCGCGAGGACGCCGAGGAGATGGTCCGCTCGATCCGCGCGATCAAGATCCTCACCGGCGCGCGCGGCCAGGCCGGCGTGGACCTCGACCCGGCGATCGAGGCGATCGAGATAGTGGCCCGGCTGGTCCGCGAGCACTCCTCGATCGTCGAGCTCGACGTCAACCCGCTGCTCCTCTACCCCGAGAAGGGGAAGGCGATCGCGGTGGACGCCCGGATCCGCGTCAAGTAGCGGACGCCGCACCCTTCACGCGAAAGGGCCGCCCGCGGGCGGCCCTTTCCATTTCGCGCGGCCCCGCGCGGCGCCGCATCCACACGAAAGCGCACACAAGCGGCCGCCAGAACAGGATGTTCACGAAGACCATCGCGGAGAGATACTGGCCTGCCCCCATTCGCTGGTCCAACGAAACCGAGAGTCAAAGCGTCGCGGGTTCTTCGAGCTTCAGCGGGCCGGAGGGAACCGGAGCCGACCGGAGGCCCGCCGACGCTTGCGCCGCGAACTCGCGGGGGCTCAGGTTTCCGAGCGAGCTGTGCGGCCGGTTGAGGATGCGCCGGGAGGTCCTGCGGGACTATCCCGGCGCGGTCGTGTGACACCTTGAGAGCAAGGAAGAACGCGCCCTGCCGGGCGAGCCGGGCTATCCTTTGGACCGCCTCATAGTTACGCTCATGAAACAGACAAACCGAGACTGCTTCACGATAGGGATCACGACGCGAACACCGTCGACGAGGTGTTTCACTTCGGCCATCTTCTCCACCGGGTGCTGAAGCGGCTGACCATATTTCAGGCTCTGGTACTTGCCCAAATACATCTCGCCGATCGACCTGTTTCGCCAGTCGTTCTCCTCCGCAACCGTTCGGTAGCGGCGTTCAAGGAACATCCAAAAGTCACCATAACCCAGCTGCCACTCCGTCACTTCTGTGGGTTCCGGAAAGTTTTGCCGGTCCAATTCCAGTAAGTCTTGCCGGTCCTCAAGTCCCGGGGAGAGCCCTGAGACTGTCGCCGCGGAGACGCCCGAGCGTCCGCGGCGAGGGAAGGGATGATCGGCATGATGACCAGG
>JAJFTU010000037.1 GCA_021372775.1 bacterium
CATCATGCCCTACAGCCCGCCGCGGCGGTATCGCCGGCGGCGGAAACGGGCGCGGCGCCGGGCCCGGCGGGCCGACGAACGCGCCGCGGAGTTGACGGCGCCCCCGCCCTGCTTTACTATCCCGCGTCGCCGCTGCCGGGGTGGCGGAATTGGCAGACGCGCATGGTTCAGGTCCATGTGTCCGCAAGGACGTGCGAGTTCGAGTCTCGCCCTCGGCACCATAACTCAGCGGCAAGAAAGCCCAGCCCTCGCGGCTGGGTTTTTCGTTTCTGGGTGGTCGATCGCCGTTCCGCACGGCGTCGGCGAGAGCCTCGGCCCGTGGAGGCTCGTTCGCCGGGAGCTCGCCGGACCGAAAGGCGCCCTTCCGTCGTACCATCGGGTCGCGCCGCCCTCCGCGCGGCGCGAGAGGGGGGGAGCATGTTCTTCGTCGGCTGGTTCATCCCGTTCGTGGTCGGGTACCTGATCTTCTGCGGCCTTCGCCATCTTCTCCGGCGCCGCTGAGGGCCTGCGCCCTCAACGACAGGGATCTACGCTTCCGCGGCCTTCCGCCGCCGTCCGCAACAGCCGAGCCTCACGCGTGGGCGCCGCCGCTCGCCGACGCCTCCGCCAGCAGCGCCGCGAACTCGTCGGGCGCGCTCCCGCGCTCCGTCTCGGCGGTCGCCAGCGCCCTCTCCCGACGAATCGAGCACGTCTCGCGGAACTCGCGCGCTTCCGCCGACTGCGTGAATTCGACGGTCACGCCCTTCGTCTTCGCGAACGCCTCGATCTCGCCGAGAGAAACGGCGAAGAACTCCTTCCGCATGTTGACCAAGTTGACGCTGCGGTCCGCAAACTCCCTGTGAAGGTCCTTCTCCAGCGTCGGCGCGTCGTCCGAGTACATCATCGCGTGAACGTCGAACTGGAACGGCACCGATGCGTCGCCGAGTTCCCGCACGCGGTCCATCGGCTCGAGCCGCCGCGTCATGCCGATCTTGAAGACCGACTCCCCGAACGACCCGACGTTGGAAATCACGTACACGTATCCGCAGCGGGTCTGCTCCGCCATCGACTTGGCGCGCTCCAACTTCGCCTGCGCCTCGGCGAGCTTCTCTTCGAGCGCCCGGACTTTCGCGTTGGCCGCCTCGATCTCGTCGCCCTTCGCCTTCTCGACCTCCGCGCGGGCCTTCGACAACGCGCGCTCGAACCGTTCCTCCTCGCTCGCGGCCTCCTGCTGCGCCCGGTCGAACTCACGTTGCGCGCGCTCCTCCTCCCGCATGCGCTCGCGGATCTCCCGCTGCTCTTCCTGCTCCTCGTGCTTCTTCTGCTCGTACTCGTGCGCGAGCCGCAGTTCCGCCAACGCCAGGTCGAGGTACTCCGGGACGATGCTCACTTGGCTGGACGTGCCCATCTCGTTGATGGCCGCGTACGCCCGGCGGATACGCTCCTCCATCTTCACGACGTTGTTCCAAGCCACCTTCGCCGCCGCCGCGTCCGTCTCGCCGTTGAAGGCCCGCAACATGACCTTGATGTTCTGCTTGGTCATGCGCGCGCCTTCCTTGACGCTTCCCCCGACGGTCCACGTCGTCTCGCACACCGCGGCTCGTCCCGCGCGCACCATTTCCTTCTTCTTCCGCCACACGTCCTCGAGAGCCGCCCGATACGCCGCCGAATGCTCGAAGTTGTAGTGCGGCTTGTAGACGCCGAAGCTCATGTCCTCCAAGTTCTCTTCGAGGAGCGCCACTTCGGCCTTCAGCTTCTCCCACACGCCGTAGTCCCGCCGGTAGGCGGCGAGCAACGTGTCTCGGTTCTGCGTCGCCTCGGCGATCTCCGCGGTCCGCGCGGCCAGCTCCGCGTCGAGATCGAGGATCGGGCCGTACTTCTCGCGGACCTTCGCATGTTCGGCGTTCAGGGACTCGTTTTCCGAACGCAGCGTCCCGTTGACGGCGGCGACGCGCTTCGCGCGGAGAAAACAGACCACCGCCGCGACGGCGGCGATCAGAGCTACGGCAAGCGACACATCGACGATGTCCATCATTCCCCCCCCGACGCCGCCGGATGTCGCGGCGTCGAAGGGAGCCTACTGCAGCCCAACGATTCGTTCTACCGGGCCTGCCCGCCCCGTCGCGTGGGGCCGCGGAGGGGTCCGCGGCACGCGGCGACGTTCGCCGGAGATCACGTCGGGCGGCGGGCGCGGAGGCGTCTTGAGCGCGGCAACGATCGTCGGGACGCGCCGGCGGTCCCTACCGCTCGACGGCCACGAACGTCTTCTCGAGGTGGAGCTTCTTGCCGGAGACGAGGTCCTCGACGTCCGCGATCATCGTGTAGCGGCCGAGGGGATCGGTGGGGTCGAAGACGAAGACCATGCCGCCGACGCTCAGCTGAAGTTGGTTCTTGCGCGGGGCCGGCTTGCCCGACCACAGTTCGCCCCGGTCGCCGTCGCCGTAGGACGAGCCGTCCGGCTTGAACAGCTTGAACGTCACCACGGCGTTGCAGTTCCCGCGCGCGTCGGCCGCGCAGCCGGTGAACACGACGAAGCCGGCGAGCCGCTTCCCGCGCGCCACCGTCTCCGCCGCCGGAACCGGCGCCGCGCCGCCGACCCGCTCCCA
>JAJFTU010000038.1 GCA_021372775.1 bacterium
AACGTCAGCTTGTCGCTGCGCAGCTCGACGCCGTCCGGCCCGCGGACCGCGACGTCCCCTTCGAGCGACGCCAAAACGTCGCTCTCCTCGCCGCCCCGCTGCTCGAAGCTGCCGCCGCTCGCCTGCACGACGACCGGCTTCCCGTCCTTCGTGAACAGCGTCAGGCGGCGCACGTCGCGGACGCGGCTCACGCCCTCCTGCCGCCCGACGAGGGTCTGCGCCTCGAGGTCGAACAGCTTCTTGCCGTCCTTCGTCGCGCTCCACGTGAAGCCGTTGCTGAGGCGGACCAGCTCGTCCACCGACTCGGGCGGACGGCTCGTCACGCCGCCGACGAGCGCGGGACGCGGCCGGAACGACTCGTAGAGCACGAATCCGCCCACGACGACGGCTGCCGCCGCGGCGATCCAAGCCCCTTTGCCGAGCTTCGGGATCATCGCGCCGGCGTCCCCGCGAAGCGCGGCCGGCGCTTTTCGAGAAAGGCCGCCGTACCCTCGCGCATCTCGTCCCCCGCGAACGCCTGGCCGAAGAGACGCGCCTCGAGGTCGAGCCCCGCGCCGAGCGGGAGCTGCAGCCCCTCGCGCACCGCGCGCAGACAGACGCGCGCCGCCTCGGGACCGACGGCCGCGATCTCGTCAGCCAGCGCCAGCGCGCCGTCGAGCGCGCTCCCTTCGACGACGCGGTTCACGAGGCCGATCTCGCGGGCGCGCGCCGCGTCGATCGGCGCGCCGACGAGCAGCATCTCCAGCGCCCGGCCTTCGCCGACGAGGCGGGCGAGCCGCTGCGTGCCGCCGAAGCCGGGAATCAGGCCGAGCTTCGTCTCCGGCTGGCCGAAGCGCGCCTTGGCCGAGGCGACGCGCAGGTGGCACATCAGCGCCAGCTCGCAGCCGCCGCCGAGGGCGTAGCCGTCCACCGCGGCGATCACCGGGCGGCCGACCGCGTCGATCGCCGCGGCCAGCCCCTGCCCTTCGCGCGAATACGCTTCCGCCTCCGCCGGTCCGAGACGCGCCATCTCGGCGATGTCCGCGCCGGCGGCGAACGCCTTCCCGCCGGCGCCCGCCAGCACGACGGCGCGCGGCGCCGGATCGTCGGCCGCGGCGGCGAGCTCGTCCTCGAGCGCGGCGATCGTCGCCCGGTCGAGCGCGTTGAGCTTGTCCGGGCGGTTGATCGTCAGGACGAGCGCGGAGCGGATCGCGGCGCGGAGGACGAGCGGTTCGGCGGACATAGGGGCGCCTCTAGATTCGGAACTGCGCGGCCTTGACGTTGCGCCGGAAGTCCCCGCTGTCCACGCGCACGGTGAGGCACATCTCGGCGAGCCGCGAGGCGAGCCGCTCGCCGATCCGCTCGGCGAGCGATTCTTCGCCCGGCGGGGGATCGAAGACGCGGTTCGTGGTGATGATCGTCAGCCGCTGCCCGTTGTAGCGCTCGTTGATGATCAGCCCCAGCGTCTCCATCGCCCACGGCGTGGCCCGCTGGCAGCCGAGATCGTCGAGCACGAGGACGTCGGCGTCGATCGCCGGCTGCAGCACGGCGAAGCTCGGCGTCTCGCTGCGGCGGTCGAAGCCGTCCTGGATGCTCCGCAGGAGGCGCGTGAACTCCGCGAACAGCCCCTTCGCGCCCCGCTCGAGGACCATCTGCCGCAGCGCGGCGACGGCGAGGTGGGTCTTCCCCGCGCCGCACGGCCCGCAGAGCAGCAGCCCGCGGTCGCCGCCGGGGAACTGGTCCACGGTCTGCCGGGCGAGGCGCAGCGCCTCGCGCAGCGAAGCGTTGAGCGCCTGGAATTCTTCCCACGTGCAGTGTTCGTAGCGCGCCGGGATTCCCGACTGCGCGAGCCGCAGCCGCGCACGCTCGGCCAGACGGCAGGGACAGGGGCGCGCGGCGCTGCGGCCGTTCGCCTCCTCGCGGACGAAGCCGGTCCCCTTGCAGACGGGGCACGGCGCGCCGGGCGCGCCCGGCGGTATCGAGGTCGTTCCGGACATGTCAGTTCAGGTAGCTCCGCAGTTGCTGGCACTTGGACGAGCGGTTCAGCTTCTTGAGCGCCTGCGCCTCGATCTGGCGGATCCGCTCGCGGGAGAGGTTCATCGCCTCGCCGATTTCCTTGAGCGTCTTCGGCTCCTCCCCCGTCAGGCCGAAGCGCAGCGAGAGGACGCGCCGCTCCTTCTCGTCCAGCTCGCCGAGCGCGCGCCGGACCTGCGAGCGCAGGGCGCCGCGCAGCAGCACGGCGTCGGCCGCGGGAATGACGTCCTGCTCGAGCTTGTCGGAGAGATGGAACTCGTGCTCCTCGTCGATCACCGCGGAGAGGGAGAGGTTCTCGTCGGAGACCTGGAGCAGCGTCGTCACGTCGTCGGCCGGCACGTCCATCGCCTCGGCGATTTCGTCCACCGACGGGCGGCGTTCGAGCTCGGTCATCAGCGCCGCCTGCGTCTTGCCGATCCGGTAGAGCAGGTTCGCCTGCTTCTGCGGCAGGCGGAACGGCCCGCTCTGGTCGGAGAGCGCGTGGATGATCGCCTGGCGGATCCACCAGACGGCGTAGGTGATGAACTTGACGTTCTTGTCCGGGTCGAACCGCTTCGCGGCTTCGATCAGCCCGACGTTCCCTTCGTTGATCAGGTCGAGGAACGACAGCCCGAGGCCGCGGTACCGCTTGGCGAACGAGACGACGAAGCGGAGATTCGCCTCGACCAGCCGCTGCAGCGCCTGCTGGTCCCCCTCGTGGATCCGCCGCCCCAGCTCCCGCTCCTCCTCGACGGTGACGCGGGGGAGCTTGGCGATCTCCTTGAGGTACTTCTTGAGCGCTTCGGGGGAGCCTTGGCCCCGCTGCCGCGACGCGCCCAAGTCGTCGCCGTAATCGTCCGCCATCTACCGCCCTCCCGCGCGCGTCCGGCCGGCCGCGGGTCCGCGGGCGTCCGGACGGACATTATACGGGGCGCGGCTCAATGATTGCCGCCCGCCGAGGAAACGGGGACCGTGCGGGCGCGCGACTCGGGCCGCTTCGGCAGGCTGACGTGGAGCATTCCCTCCTCGAGGGCGGCGTCGACGTTGTCGATGTCCAGCCCCGCCGGGAGTTCGAAGCGGCGCAGGAAACGCCCGGTCGGCCGCTCGAGGCGGAGGTAGTTCCCCTCCCCGTCGGCGTCGCGGCGGCGCGTCCCCTGGATCAGCAGGGTCTGCTCGTCCACGCGGAGGTCGATTTCGTCGCGGTCGAGCCCCGGCAGCTCGCAGAAGACCTCGTACCGCTCGGCGCCGTCCACGACGTCCGCCGGCGGCTCGAAGACGCCGACCGTCTCCCCTTCCGCGGCGAGCGGCGCGGGGCCGGTGAGGACCGATTCGAAGAGCTTGTTCATCCGGTCCTGGATCGCCAGCAGATCCCGGAACGGGTCCCACCCTTTCATCGTCGTCCCTCCCGGAAGGCCGGGCTTCCGGCCGGGGCCATGTTAACCCGGAACGGCGGCGGACCGGGCCGCGGGCCGCCCGGCGCGACGCGTCTTTTGGACGGGCCGGCCCGTCGCGGCCGCCCCGCCCCGCGGACGAAAAGGGAGCGGCCGCGCAGGGCCGCTCCCTCTTCCCGTTTCGCGCGCGAATCCGCTACTGCTGCTTGCCGTCGTCCACGACCTCGGCGTCCACGACGTCCCCTTCGGGACGTCCGCCGGGGGCCGCGCCGGCGCCCGGCGGGGGCGGCGGCGTCGCCGTGTCGGCGCCCGCCTTGTAGAGCTGGTCGGCGGCCTTGTGGCTCGCCTTGAGCAGCCGGTCGGCCGCGCCGTCGATCTTCGCCTTGTCGTCGGTCGCGATCGCTTCCTTGGCCGCGGCGATCGCCCCCTCCAGCTCGCCCTTCACGTCCGCGGAGAGCTTCGCGCCGGCGTCGGCGATCGTCTTCTCGGTCTGCCAGACCAGCTGGTCGAGGCGGTTGCGGGACTCGATCGCCTCCTTCTTGCTCTGGTCCTCGGCCTCGTGGCTCTTGGCCTCGTTGACCATCTGCTCGATCTCGCTCTTGTCGAGACCCGAGGAGGCGGTGATCGTGATCTTCTGGTCGCGGTTCGTCGCCCGGTCCTTGGCCGTGACGTGCAGGATCCCGTTGGTGTCGATGTCGAAGGTCACTTCGATCTGCGGGATGCCGCGGGGCGCCGGCGGGATGCCGTCGAGGTTGAAGCGGCCGATCGTCTTGTTGGCCGCGGCCATCGGGCGCTCGCCCTGCAGCACGTGGATCTCGACCCCCGGCTGGTTGTCGCTGGCGGTCGAGAAGACCTCCGACTTGCGCGTCGGGATCGTCGTGTTGCGCGGGATCAGCGTCGTCATCACGCCGCCCAAGGTCTCGATGCCCAGCGACAGCGGCGTGACGTCGAGGAGCAGCAGGTCCTTCACGTCGCCGGAGAGGACGCCCGCCTGCACGGCGGCGCCGACCGCGACGACTTCGTCGGGGTTCACGCCCTTGTGCGGCTCGCGCTTGAACAGCTCGCTGACGAGCGTCTGCACCATCGGGATGCGGGTCGAGCCGCCGACGAGGATGACCTCGTTGATCTCGGCCGGCGACAGCCCGGCGTCCTTCAGCGCGAGGCGGCACGGCTCCGCGGTCCGCCCGACGATCGGCTCGGCGATCTGCTCGAACTTGCTCCGCGAGAGCTTCATCACGAGGTGCTTCGGGCCGGTGGCGTCGGCGGTGATGAACGGCAGGTTGATCTCCGTCTCCAGCGCCGACGACAGCTCGCACTTGGCCTTTTCCGCCGCTTCCTTGAGCCGCTGGAGGGCCATCTTGTCGGCGGAGAGGTCGATCCCCTGCTCGCGCTTGAACTCGCCGATGATCCAGTCCATCACGGCCTGGTCGATGTCGTCGCCGCCGAGGTGGGTGTCGCCGTTGGTCGACTTGACCTCGACCACCCCTTCGCCGACCTCGAGGATCGAGATGTCGAAGGTGCCGCCGCCGAAGTCGAAGACGGCGATCTTCTCGTCCTTCTGCTTGTCGAGGCCGTAGGCCAGCGCGGCGGCCGTCGGCTCCGGGACCAGCCGCTCGACCTTCAGGCCGGCGATCTGGCCGGCGTCCTTCGTCGCCTGGCGCTGCGCGTCGTTGAAGTAGGCCGGCACGGTGATCACGGCCTGCTCGACCTTCTCGCCGAGATACGCCTCGGCGTCGGCCTTCAGCTTCTGCAGGATCATCGCCGAGATTTCGGGCGGCGAGTAGACCTTGTCGTCGATCTGGACGCGCGCGTCGCCGTTCTGGGCCTCGACGACCTGATACGGGATGCGCGACAGCTCGTTCCGCCCGTCGCCGAACTTCCGCCCCATGAACCGCTTGATCGAGTAGACCGTGCGGAGCGGGTTGGTGATCGCCTGACGCTTCGCGACCTGGCCGACGAGCCGGTCGCCCTTGTCGGTGACCGCGATCACGGAGGGGGTCGTGCGGCCGCCTTCCGCGTTGGCGATGACGGTCGGCTTGTCCCCTTCCATCACGGCGACCACGGAGTTCGTGGTCCCGAGGTCGATGCCGATGATCTTGCCCATCTAGATGTTTCCTCCCAAGGCGGCCGGTCGCCGCGGGAGGTTCGTAAGATTCCGTTCCTCTCCCGTCAAGGGACGGCGGGGGCGGACGCCCCCGGCCGTTCGCGGACCAGCGGCGCCCGGCCGTGCCCCGACGCCTCCGCCAGTCGCCAGCCTCCCGCCGCGGCCTGGTAGCTGTAGCGGTCGCCCCACGGGTCTTCGAGGTCGGCGCGGGCGACGAACCCGCGGTCGACGAGGTCGTCGAGCGTCCGCGGCCAGGCCCCCTGCGAGAAGAGATGGGCGGTCAGGGCTTCTTCGAGGCGGGCCATCCGCGCGCCGCTGACGGCCCGGCGGAGCTGCTCCAGGCCGGCCACGCCGGACAGGGCGTCGGCCGAACCGATGAACGTCGCCGCGGGGATCGGGCGCGCCCCGGGCGCGACCGCCCGAACCGCCTCCTGCACCGCGGCGAGCGAGCCGACGACGGCGAGGGCAGCCACCGCCGCGGCGAGCGCCTTGGCCGGGGCGGCGAGCCGCAGCAACAGCGCCGTCTTCGGCTTCGCCCCGCCCTCCGCCGTTTCCACGAGTTCGAGCAGCCCCGCCTCGACCAGTTCGGCCATCAGGTGGAACCCCTCGAAGGTGCCGAGCCCGGAGAGCTCGGCGATCTCCCCCGCGGGCCGGCGTCCGTCCACCCAGCGGAGCACCGCCCGCTCGCGGTCGGTGAAGCGCCGGCGCGGCGCGCCCGGCTCGCCGAGCGGATCGGACGGGATGACGCCGAAGTCGATGTCCTGGTCGTAGACCGAGCCGCGCGCCTCCTGCGCGTCGGGGGCGGTGGCGAGGATCGAGGCGCCGCGCGCGGTGAGTCCGAGGACGACGGCGCGGCTCGGGATCACCCGCTCGACGAGCGGCCACTCGTCGATCATCCGCGCCCCTTCCATCAGCAGGTTCTCGCTCGGGATCGGATCGATGTAGCCGCGGTCCCACTCCACCCGCGCCTCGGGGCGGAAGTCGTACTCGCCGTCCTTCCAGCGGAAGAGGTCGTAGATCGTCTCGGTGATCTGCAGCAGCAGCTGGCGCCGCACGGTGTCCTTGTCGACCCAGTTGCTCTCGACGAGGACGTGCCCCAGCCGCTGCAGCGTCGCCTGCTGGCGGCGCAGCGCCTCGTTCAGCCGTTCCTCGGTCAGCTTTCCCGTGCGGACGAGGAGCTGGCCGACCTTGAGTTCCGCCGGGCGGCGGTTCGACTCGGCCGAAACGACGCGGCCGCTGTCGAAGCCGATCGAGACCTGCTCCTCTCCGCGGTGCAGGTACAGCACGCCGCTCTTGCGCTGCAGGCCGATCAGCTGCAGGACGTCGGTCAGCGAGAAGTCGCCCAACGTGCCGGTGAGGGCCATCGCTACCTCCCTCCCCGTCCGCCGGCCGCCGTCGGGCGCCAGCGCGGCGTCTGGAAGAGGATCCACAGGATCGCGCCGAAGACCGCGAAGAGGAGGCCGGGCTTCCAGAGCGGCGCCGCGGGGTCGAGCGGCCCGAGCCGCGCCGGCAGCAGCGCGCCGGCGAGGCAGAGCGCCCAAAGCCAGGCCTCGAACAGGCCGATCCCGATCCGTCCTTCGTGGATCAGCGCCACGCCGGGCCAGACGGCCTGGACGACGATGCGGCCGATCGCCAGACGCTTGATGTGGCGGTCCACGAGGCGCGCCTGCTGCTGCCGCGCCTGCGGCGAGAGCCCCTCCCGCCGCGTGAACAGTTGCTGGCAGGGGGTGCAGGCTTCCGCGCCCCGCTCGTCGGCGGCGCAGCGCAGGCAGAACGCGCGGCCGCAGTGGACGCAGGTCTGCGCGGAGACGACGCCGCCCCGCAGGCCGAGCAGCAGCACCGCGAGAAGCGCGCCGACCGCGGCGAAGGTGACCGGGTTGGCCGGCGAGAGCGCCCGCTTCGCCGCGGGGATCGCCTCGTTCGCGGCGAGCCGCCGCGCGGCCTCGCGCGGATCGACGAGCGGATCGGCGACCCCTTCGGGCGGGGTCTCCCGCTCGACCCGGCGCAGTTCGTCGGCCGAGGCGGCGCGGGCCTGCGCCAGCGCGTCCTCGGAGTCCTTGAGCTCGAGCTCCGCGGCGCGGGCGCGGGAGAGGTTGAAGAAGGCGACGACGTTCTTCGGATCGAGGTCGAGCGCCTGGCGGTACCAGACCGCGGCCGTCTCCCGCTTCCCCGAGCGGAAGAAGACGTTGCCCATCGCCACGCGGAGGCGCGGTTCGGTCGGCGCGGTGACCATCGCCTCGCGCAGCGCCGACATCCCCTCCTCGGGGGCGCGCGCGGCGACGAAGCGGGCCTGCATCAGCCGCCACAGCGGTTCGCGCGGCTGGGCGGCGACGAGCGCGGCGAGGTCGGCCTCGAGGCCGGGACGCGCGGTGCGCTGCGCCGCCTCGATCGCGGCCCGCGACGCGGGGTCGCCCGGGGCGCGGCCGAGCGCCCAGAGCGCGCCGGTCGCGGGGGGAACGAGCGCGGCGATCAGCAGGAAGAAGGCGATCAGACGCCGTTCGGCGCGCGTCGCGGCGGGGACGATCACCACCGCCCAGGCCACGAGCGCGAAGGCGCCGAGCCACTGGATCGCGGCCGGGGCGAGGACGATCGCCCAGCCGACCGAACGGCGCCACGCGGCGTGCCAGCCGAGCGGCAGGCGTTCCTCGATCTCGTGCGCGACCCGACCGGCGTGGGCGAAGAAGATCGCCGACGCGCCGGCGGAGAAGGCCGCGAGCAGGGAGAGGATCAAGATTCCCCCGCCGCCGACGACCATCGACAGCAGGTTCCAGAACGACGTGAGGCGGATCCCGACCGCGCGCACGGCCGGCGCGAGCGACGCGCCGATCCCCTCGCCGGCGCGCCAGCGGCTGCGCGCCTCGAGCCACGACGCGGCGCCGTTCTCCGGATCGAAGCGGCGGGCCAGGACCGCCGCCTCGATCGCGGCCTTCGGGTCGGAGGCGCGGCGCGCCTCGGCCAGCGCGGCGTCGGCGAGCGGCGGGCAGCGGCCGATCCCCTCGTCGCGCAGGAAGACCGCCGCCTCGTCGGCCGCGGCCATCGCCCCTTCGCGGTCGCCGCGGGCCAGCAGTTCCTCGTGCTTACGCCAACGGAGGGCCGCCTGGTCGAGCCAGGCGTCCACGATCGAAACCCCGGCGGCCGGCGCCGCCTGCGCGGTCTGCGCGGCCGGGGCGGCGGGCGACGGCTCCTCGGCCCGCGCCGCCGGGGGCGCGAGCGACAGGAGAACCAGCGCGGCGAAAATCGACGAGCGCAACCTGCCCAACGGGCGCCTCCTGCGTCAGCCGCGACGCGGCCGTTCGCGCGCTTCGACGAACTGCATCTTCAGCTCGTAGAGCGCCTGCTGCAGAAGCCGGTCCTCGTCGGGTTCGAGGCGGCCCTCGGTCTTGCGGGCGAGGAGTTCGAGGCATTCGATCGCCCGCTGGGCGACGGCCAAGTTCACCTCGGGCTTGTTCGTCTCGGGGTGCGGCAGAACGCCGAGCCCCGCGAGCCCCAGCAAGAGGAATGGATTGACCAACTCGGCGAAGACCGGGGGAGGCGTCCCCGCCGCCTCGTCCTCGGCCCCGCGGAGGACGCCGCCGCCGGGAAGCGGGACTTCGTCCGCCCCGCGCGCGTCGCCGGTGCGCGGGTCGATCCGCCGCCGGTCCTCGACCTTGATCTCGTCCCCGCCGTCGGCGTCGCCGCGGCGGCCCTCGTTTTCGGACATCCCGTTCCTCCCGGTCCGATCTCGAGCAGAAACGTCCGGCGCAGGATAGCATCAGGTGGCCGCGGCGGCGGCAGGGACGGCGTGCGGAACGCCGATTCCCGCGAGAGGGACGCGCATGACGTCGATCGACCGTTTGGCGGAAATCATGGAACGGCTCCGCGGCCCGCAGGGCTGCCCGTGGGACCGCGAGCAGACCGTGGCCTCCCTCCGCAAGTACGTGATCGAGGAGACCTACGAGGTCGTCGAGGCGATCGACGAAAAGGACTGGGGGAAGCTGCGCGAGGAGCTGGGCGACCTCCTGCTGCAGGTCGTCTTCCTCTCCCAGCTGGCCAAGGAGGCCGGGCAGTTCAACCTCGACGACGTCGCCGCCGGGATCTGCGAGAAGCTGGTCCGGCGCCACCCGCACGTCTTCGGCTCGGCCGAGGCCAACAACGTGGCCGAGGTCTGGCGGCGCTGGGAGAAGATCAAGGAAGGCGAGCGCCGCGCCGCCTCGAACGGCGCCGCGACCCCCTCCCGCCTCGACGGCGTCCCCCGCCACCTCCCCGCCCTCGCCAAGGCGCGTCTCTTCGCCGACAAGGCCGCGCGCGCCGGCTTCGACTGGAGCTCGCCCGAGGCGATCGTGGACAAGGTCGAGGAGGAGACGGCCGAGCTGCGTCAGGCGATGGCGACAAACAGCGCCGCCGGGCCGGCCGAGGAGCTGGGCGACCTCTTCTTCGCCGCGGCGAGCCTCGCGCGGCGGCTCGGGCTCGATCCCGAGGCCTGCGCCGAGCAGGCGAACCGCAAGTTCGAGCGCCGTTTCCGCGAGGTCGAGCGGCTCGTCGCCGAGCGGGGCGCGAAGCTCGAGGACTTCGACGAGCGCGGTCTCGACGATCTCTGGCGGCGCGCCAAGGAACTCGTTCCGGCGCGCTGACCGCGCCCGTCTCGCGGGCGCGGAGCGCGCGTGAAGGACGAACTCGTGCCCGCGCGCTGATTCCGCGCCGGCGGACGCCCGCTCCGGCGACGCGCCGGCTTTCGGTCAGGCGAACGACGTCGTGACGCCGACCATGCGGTTGAGGCGGGCGCGCCGCGCAGCCGGATCGACCGCGCCGCGCGCCTCGAGAGCGTCGAGCTCGCGCTCGAGCACGTCGCCGAGAAGGGCGGCCGCGGCCGCGGGGTCGGCGTGCGCCGCGCCCGGCGGCTCCGGAACGACGACGTCCACGACGCCCGCCCGCGCCGCGTCCTCCGCCGACAGCCGCATCGCGCGGACCGCCGAGGGGAGCCGCCGCGCCGAGCCGAAAAGCACCTCGGCGGCGCGCTCCTCGACGGCCGGCGCCATCACCGCGTAGGCCTGCATCGCGACCCGGTCGGCGACGAGCCACGGCGTCGCCCACGCCCCCGAGCTCTCCCCGGTCACGACCGAGACGAACGGCGTCGGCGCGACCGCCGCGGCGAAGAGCAACTCCCCCAGCGCGGCCGCCGCCTCGGCGCCCTCCGCCGCGCTGTCGGCCGCCGCTCCGGCCGCGTCCACGAAGGCGAGGACCGGCCGCCCGCCGCGGGCCGCCAACTCGATCGCGCGGCGGGCCTTGCGCGCTCCCGCGGGGCGCGGCCGGCCGAAGTTGCGCTGCACCTTCTCGCGCACGCTCCGCCCCTTCTGCAGCGCGATCACCGCGACGGGGCGCGAGCGGAAGACGCCGAAGCCGGCCGCGACGGCGGGGTCGTCGGCCTCGCGGCGG
>JAJFTU010000039.1 GCA_021372775.1 bacterium
GGCGACGCAGGACTACGAGCGGCGCCGCGCCGAGTACGGCGGACAGGCGTTCGAGGCGGTGCGGACGATGATCCTCGAGCGGCTCGCCTCGGAGCGCCGGCGCGACGCCGAGGCCGCCCTGCGCCGCGAGCTGCGCGCCAAGGCCGACGTCAAGGTCCTGCTCGACGAACAGCGCTGGAGCGTCGATTCGGCCGCCGCGCCGGCCGACGGACCCGCCGGCGCGCCGGTGGTCGTCGTCCTCTTCAACGACTTCCAAGGGCCGATCTCGCAGGACGCCTACGCCGCGCTGAAGCGGTTGCGCGCGATCTACGGCGACCGCCTGCGCGCGGTCTGGCGCGAGCTGCCGGCCGAACACCACGCCGACGCCGCGCGGGCCGCGGCCGCGGCGCGCTGCGCGAACCGCCAAGGCAAGTACGGCGTCTACCGGGACCGCGTCTTCGCCGCCGGCGCCGGCGCGCTCGACGACGCCGCGCTGCGCGGCTACGCCAAGGAACTCGGCCTCGACGAGAAGCGCTTCGCCGCCTGCCTCGACCAGAACGAAACCGCGGACGAGCTGCGCGCCGACGCCGAGGCGGCCGCGCGCGCGGGCGCGGCGGGGCCGCCGACCTTCTACGTGGACGGCCGCCGCGTCGCCGGCGCCGCGACGGTGGACGAGCTGTCCGCGCTCGTGGACGACGAACTGGCCCGCGCCAAGAAGCGCTGAAGCGACGCCGCGCCCGCGTGCCGCGAAGCGCCGGCCGAAGGTCGGCGAAGCGCGGAAGGCGGCGCCGGCCGAAGGCCGGCGAAGCGGGCGGAAGGCGTCGCCGGCCGGCGCTACGCCGGAACGCCGGCGTCGAAGAGCGCGTCCGCGGCCGCCTGAACGCGGTCGATGTCGCGGATCCGCTCCAGCCAACGCCGCGGCACCGCGTCGGCGCCGAACCGCGCGCCGAGCGCGGCCCCGGCGATCGCCCCGTTGGTGTCCGTGTCGCCGCCCGCGGCGACGATCTCGATCAGCGTTTCCTCGAAGTCGGGGGCGCGCCGCAGCGCGTGGACCGCGACGTCCAGCGCCTTGATCGTGAAGCCGATCCCGTCCTTGTCGAGGTGCAGCGAGCCGACGCCGCCGCGGCGCGGCCGGCCCACGATCTCCGCGACCTCGCGCGGCGCGCCGGCCTCCTCGAGCAGCCGCGCCAACCGCCCCCAGTCGAGATCGACGCCGTTCAGCGCCGCGGCGAGCCCGACGTTGAAGGCGACGCAGCTCCAGACGCAGCGCGGGTCGTGGTGCGTCACGAGCGACGAGTTCTGGCTCTCGCGGATCAGCGCCGCGCCGTCGGCCCGCCAGCGCAGCGCCACCGGCGCGCAGCGCATCAGCGCGCCGTTCCCCGCCGACCCGCCCGACAACTCCCACGCCTCGCGCGCCGCCGAACGCGGCGAAACGCCGTGGGAGAGCGAAAGCAGCACGCCGCGGGTCAGCGTGCCGATGCCGCGCCCGTTCTCCTCGAACCAGCGCAGGAAACGCCCCGCCAGATCGTCCGCGTCGAGCAGCCCGCCGCGCTGCAGCAGCGCCTCGGCGATGATCATCGTCTGGGCGAGGTCGTCGTCCCACGGCCGTTCGAGCTCTTCCGGCGCCACCTCGCGCAGCCCCTCGGGATAGGCGCGGGCGACGTCGGCCGCGCCGCGGCTCTCGACGGGCAGCCCGAGCGCGTTCCCGGCGGCCAGCCCGAGCAGGGCGCCGCGGGCGCGCCCGCGCGCCGCCTCGTCGGCCGGCGCCGGCCCGCGGAGCGCCTCGATGAACAGGGCCAAATCTTCGCTCGGCATCGTCTCCTCCGGCTCCAGCATCCGGCGCCGCGCCGCGCGCGGCAACCCCGCGGGCCCGACCGATTTTCCGTCCGCCGCGCGGAACGGTTCACCGTACTATTCCGCTCCGCGCACGCGGACGACGCGAGGAACGAAGCGATGCCGCGCACCGAATTCGCCAGCTTCTCGATCCCCCATCTGCGGATCCTCGACGAGCGGGGCGGGCTCGACGAGGCGCTCGCCCCCGACCTTTCGCCGCCGGAGCTCGAGCGGCTCTACCGCGGCATGGTCTGGGCGCGCGAGGCCGACCAGCGGATGCTCCGCCTGCAGCGCCAAGGGCGGATGGGTACGTTCAGCCCCTCGACCGGCCAGGAGGCCGCGGCCTGCGGCCCGGCGCTCGCGCTCGGCGAACGTGACTGGCTCGTGCCGGCGTTCCGCGAACTCGGCGCCCTGCTGATGCGGGGCGTGCCGCTCCATCGCGTGCTTCTCTTCTGGGGCGGCTTCGAGGAGGGAAACGTCTACCCCGGCCTCGATCGGACGCTCCCCAACGCGGTGATCGTCGGCTCGCAGATCCCGCACGCGGCGGGGATCGGCTACGCGCTGCGGCTCCGTGGCGAGAAGGACGCGGCGGTCCTCTGCTTCTTCGGCGACGGCGCGACCTCGGAGGGGGACTTCCACGAGGGGCTCAACTTCGCCGCCGTCTGGAAGGCGCCGGTCGTCTTCGTCTGCCAGAACAACCAGTGGGCGATCTCGACGCCGCTGGCCAAGCAGACCGCGGCGGCGTCGGTCGCGCAGAAGGCGGTCGCCTACGGGATGCCCGGCGTGCGCGTGGACGGCAACGACCCCTTGGCGATGTACGAGGCGACGCGCGCGGCGCTGGCGCGGGCCCGCGCCGGCGAGGGACCGACGCTGATCGAGGCGGCGACCTACCGCCTGATGATGCACACCACCGCCGACGACCCGACGAAGTACCGGGGCGACGAGGAGGTGAAGGCCTGGGAAGGGCGCGACCCGCTCGTCCGGCTGCGGCTGTACCTCGAGCGGCGCGGCCACTGGGACGAGGCGCGCGAGACGGCGCTGCGCGAGGAGGTCAAGGCGCTGATCGACGCCGAGGTCCGCCGCTACGAGTCGATGAAGGAGTTCCCGATCGCGGCCCCCTTCGACAACGTCTACGGCACGCCGCACCCGAACATCGCCGAGCAGAAGGAGGAGTTCCTGCGCGCGCTCGAGGAGGACGGTCGCCGTGGCTAAGATGACGATGGTCCAGGCGATCAACCTCGCGCTGACCCAGGAGATGGCCAAGGACGAGCGGGTCGTCGTCCTCGGCGAGGACGTCGGCGTCAACGAGGGGGTCTTCCGCGTCACCGCCGGACTGCACAAGGCGTACGGCGACGCGCGCGTCGTGGACACGCCGCTCGCCGAGTCGGCGATCCTCGGCACGGCGGTCGGCATGGCGCTCGCCGGGCTGCGGCCGGTCGCGGAGATGCAGTTCGACGGCTTCTCCTACCTGATGTGGGGGCAGCTCGAAGGGCACGCCTCGCGTTTCCGCGCCCGCACGCAGGGGCGCTGGACCTGCCCGCTCGTCGTGCGCTTCCCCTACGGCGGCGGCGTGCGCGCGCTCGAGCACCACTCGGAGAGCCGCGAGGCGATGTACGCGCAGATCCCGGGCTTGAAGGTCGTCGTCCCGTCGGGGCCGCGCAACGCCCGCGCGCTGCTCGTCGCCGCGATCCGCGATCCCGACGCCGTCGTCTTCATGGAGCCGAAGCGCAGCTACCGCGCCTTCCGCGAGGAAGTGCCGGAGGAAGAGGAAGTCCTCGAGCTGGGGAAGGCGAACGTCGAGCGCGAGGGGAGCGACGTCACGCTCGTCTCGTGGGGCGCGACGATGCGCGCGGCGCGGCAGGCGGCGCAGGAGCTGGCCGACGCGCGCGGCGTCTCGGTGGAGTTGGTGGACCTGCTCTCGCTCGCGCCGCTGGACAAGGAGACGATCCGCGCCTCGGTGCGGAAGACGGGACGGCTCGTCGTCGCGCAGGAGGAGCCGCGCAGCTACGGCGTCGCGAGCGAGGTGATCGCCGCCGTGACCGACGACGACGCGTTCTGGCGCCTCGTCGCGCCGCCGCGCCGCGTCGCCGGCTCCGACGTCGTCACGCCCTACTTCGGGCGCGAGGAGAAGTACCTCCCCGACGCGCCGCGGATCGCGCGCGCGCTCGAGGAAGTCCTGGCTTGCTGAGACGCGGCGGGGCGCCGCGGAGGAACGAACGTGTTCGAGTTCAAGCTGCCGGACCTTGGCGAGGGGATCCACGAAGGGGAGATCCTCAAGTGGCACGTGGAGGTCGGCGGGAGCGTCAAGGAGGACGACCCGCTGGTGGACGTGGAGACCGACAAGGCGGCGGTGACGATTCCCTCTCCCAAGGCGGGCCGCGTCGCCGCGATCAACGCCAAGGTCGGCGACACGGCGAAGGTCGGCGCGGTGATCGTCGTCCTCGACGACGGGACCGCCGCCGCCGCGCCGCCCGCGCCTTCGGCAATGGCGGCGACGCCCGCGGCGCCGGCCGCGCCCGCG
>JAJFTU010000040.1 GCA_021372775.1 bacterium
GATCGCGGTCCGCGACCTGCGCGACCTTCTCTGGGTTTCGATCGACAACGACGACTCGCGCGACCTCGATCAGCTTTCGTTCGCCGAGCCGGCGGAGGGCGGCGTCGTGCGGCTGCTGGTGGCGATCGCCGACGTGGACGCGCTCGTCGCCAAGGACTCGGCGACCGACGGCCACGCGCGGCACAACACGACCTCCGTCTACACCGCGGCCGAGATCTTCCCGATGCTCCCGGAGCTGCTCTCGACCGACCGCACCTCGCTCGGCGAGGACGCGGAGCGGCCGGCGATCGTCGTCGAGATGCTCGCGGCGCCGGACGGCGCGCTCCCGCGCACCGACGTCTACCTCGCGCAGGTCCGCAACCACGCCAAGCTCGCCTACAACAGCGTCGCCGCGTGGTTGGACGGGCAAGGGCCCGCCCCGGCGCGGGTCGCCGCCGTGCCCGGCGTCGCCGAGCAGCTCCGCCTGCAGGACGCCGTCGCGCAGGCGCTGCGCACCGTGCGCCACCGCCACGGCGCGCTCAGTCTCGAGACGATCGAGCCCCACGCCGTCTTCGAGGGAGACGCGATCGCCGATCTGCGGCTCGAGGAGAAGAACCGGGCGAAGGAGCTGATCGAGGACCTGATGATCGCGGCCAACGGCGTCGCGGCGCGCTTCCTCGAGGCGCGCGGCTTCCCCTCGCTGCGCCGCGCGCTCCGCTCGCCCGAGCGCTGGGAACGAATCGTGCGCCTCGCGGCGGGGTACGGAGAGACGCTCCCCGCGGCGCCCGACGCCGCCGCGCTCGAGGCGTTCCTCGCCAAGCGGCGCGAGGCGGACCCCGTGCGCTTCCCCGACCTTTCGCTGGCGATCGTCAAGCTGATCGGACGCGGCGAGTATCAGGTCGAGCGGCCCGGCGGCGCGACGCCCGGGCACTTCGGCCTCGCGGTCCACGACTACACCCACTCGACCGCCCCGAACCGCCGCTTCGCCGACCTCGCGACGCAGCGGCTGATCAAGGCCGCGCTCGCCGGCGACGGCGCCCCCTACAGCCCCGACGCGCTCGAGGAGATCGCGCTCCACTGCACGCTGCAGGAAGGGAACGCGGCCAAGGTCGAGCGCCAGGTGCGGAAGGCCGCGGCGGCGCTCCTGCTCGAATCGCGGATCGGCGAGCGCTTCGAGGGGATCGTCACCGGCGCCGCCGACAAGGGCACGTGGGTGCGGATCTTCCACCCGCCGGTCGAAGGACGTCTCGTCCGCGGCTTCCAAGGCCTCGACGTCGGCGACCGCGTCGTCGTCGAACTCCTCGGCACCGACGTGGACCGCGGCTTCGTCGACTTCGCCCGCCGCGGGAACGGCGCGCCCCGCCAATAGCGCGCCCCCCGACGCGCCGCGGGCCTTGGTGTGCCGGGACCGGGGCTCGAACCCGGACGCCTCTCGGCAGAGGATTTTAAGTCCCCAGCGTCTGCCAATTCCGCCATCCCGGCGCCGATCGCGGATCGACTGAATCGTAGCCACTTCGCGTCGGTTTGTCCGCCGCGGATGCGGCAGGCCGGCGGGACTCGCCGCGCGGGCGGCGCCGCGGGCAGAGTCGTCGCGGTTCGACGCCCCGCGCCGTCCGGACCGAAGCGAAGGGCCGGCCCCCCGGGGGGCGCCGGCCCGACGCGAGCGAGGCCGCGACCTCAGGCAGGGAAGCGCTCCGCGAAGCGGCGAGGACGGCGGCCGCGCCAGGCGCCGCCGTGGTAGACGGCCGAGGCGAGGAGCGGCAGCGTCGTGGTCGCCTCGCCGAAGACCATCTGCTCGAACGCCGTGTCCACCTTTCCCCACGAGCAGGCCTCGCGCAGAGTGGAGCCGCTCAGCGCCCCGTCGCGCTGGTCGGCGACGGTGAGCTGCACGGCGTACTTGTGCATCGGCGCGGGGTCGCCGAGCATTTCGGACGCGACGACCGTGTCCTGCGCGAAGTTCTTCGGGGCGCCGCCGCCGATCATCAGCAGGCCGGTTTCGCGCGCCGCCATCTTGATCTCCGTGAGTTCCAGAAAGTCGCGCGCGCTGTCGATCGAGACGTGCGGCTCGCCGCGCCGCTCCCACTGGTGATGGACGAGGCCGAACCCGGCCGAGCAGTCGCTGAATGCGGGGCAGAAGACGGGCACGCCCATCTCCCGCGCGGCGAGCAGAATGCCGTCCTCCCCGTCGCCCCGCGCGGCGAGGCGGCGCCCCATCGCCGCGAGGAACTCCCGCGACGAGTACGGCCGCGGCGCCAGCTCCGCGGCGAGCTTCGCGACCTCCATGTCGCAGACCCGCAGTTCGTCCTCGTCGATGAACGTGTCGTAGATCCGGTCGATCCCCAGCCGCCGCAGCTCCTGGTCGTCGACCCGCGGCGTGCCGATGTAGTGCCTGAAGCCGAGTCCCTCGAAGAAGTCTTGGTCCACGAGGTTGGCCCCCGTGGAGACGACGACGTCCGCCATGCAGTTCCGGATCAGGTCCGCGAAGAGCCGCTTCAGCCCCGCCGAGACGAGCGAGCCGGCGAGGCAGAGGATCACCGCCCCGTCCGGCTCGCGGAGCATCGCCTCGTAAATCTCCGCCGCGCGGTGGAGGTTGCGCGCCTCGAACGCCATCTTGCCCATCGCCTGCACGACCGGGCGGGCGTCGAACGCCTTGATGTCGATGTGTTGAATCCGCTCCTTGAGATAGTCGGACTTGCCGCGAGCCATGCCGCCGCTCCCGAGCGACCGTGTTCGGCCCGATGGCTCGCGGTCGCAGGGAACGGCCACCGGGAACGCGCTACGGCGGGCCGTTGGCCTCGCCGCCATCGCGCGTCGGGTGGCTCTTGACGGACTGGTTTTACCACGCGCGCCGGCGCCTTTCACGAGGCGTCGGCGCCGTTCGCCGGATTCGCGGGATCGAAGAACAGGTCCCGCGCCGCCGCGGCCGATTCGACGGAGATTCCAGCGGTGCGCGCGGCGCGGCCCCGTCCGACGGTCGGCGGGGCGCGGCGCCGCGTCTCCCCGGAGACGAGCCATGACGGAGCCCACGAAGAGGAAGACGCTCACCACGACCGCCGGCGCCCCCGTCGCGGACAATCAGAACACGCTCACCGCCGGGCCGCGGGGGCCGGCGCTGCTGCAGGACTACCACCTGCTCGAGAAACTGGCCCACCAGAACCGCGAGCGGATTCCGGAGCGGGTGGTCCACGCCAAGGGCTGGGGCGC
>JAJFTU010000041.1 GCA_021372775.1 bacterium
CACGCCGAGGTGGCAGAACCAGTAGGCCTGCAGCGCCTCGTGGAAGTCGCGCGGCGCCTCGGCCGGCACGCGCCGGCAGACGTCGGCGATCTTCAGCAGCTCGGCGCGCCGCCGCGGATCGGCGGTCTCGGCCGCGCGCCGCTCGGCGAGCGCGGCGTGCCGCTCGGCGAAGAGGATCGTCGCCCGGCAGGCGACGTCCATCGCGCGGAGCTGCTCGCGCTTGTCGTAGGCCAAAGGGTCGGCGCCGAAGTCGAGCGCGGCGAGCGCGGCGGCGACGTCGTCCCGCACAGCGCGCAGGCCGCGTCGGTAGATCTTGCCGTCGAGCACGGTGTGCCCCGGCGCGCGCTGCTCCATGAACTCGGTGAAGACGCCGCACTCGTAGGCCGCGTGCCACTCCGGGGGCAGCTCGGCGAAGATCCGGTCGCGCAGCGAGCGGCCGCGCCAGTAGGGGATCACGACCTCCTCGTAGGCGCGGAGGACGTCGTCCGGCACGCGGTAGGCGGTCTTGGGGCGCGAGTCGAGGATCCGCAGGTCGTCGAGGCTGTGGCAGGTCAGCTCGGGGAAGGTCGGCACGAGCTTCGGCGCCGGGCCGCGCTCGCCGACGATCAGCTCGTCGTCGCCGAGGTAGAGCGTCTTGCGCCCGCAGAGCCGCTCGTAGGCGAGCGCGCGAAGCATCGGCGCGGAGCGGCGTCCCGACTCCTCGCGGTGGAACTCCGTCGTCAGGAGCGCGCGCTCGGCGCTGATCGTCGGGACGGCGGCGAGGCTCGCCGCGCGCAGCCTCTCGGTGCGGTCGTTCATCGTCTCTAGCCTCCGACGCGCGCGGCGAGGCCGCGGGCGCGGAACAGGTCGGCGAGCGCTTCGAGCGCCTCCGGCGCCGGGGGCGCGGTCGGCGGGAGCGGGTCGCGGCGGCCGAGCCGGCGCAGCTTGCCGGCGGCGGTCGCGTGGTACGGCAGCAGGCAGACCTCGCGGACGCCGGGCGTCGCCGCGGCGAGCTCCGCCGCCTTGGCGACGTCGGCCGGATCGTCGGTGAAGCCGGGGACGATCGGCATCCGCAGCCAGATCGCGCCGCCCGCGGCGCCGAGGGCGCGCAGGTTGGCGAGGATCGGCGCGAGCGGCAGGCCGACGAACGCCTCGTGCTTCGCGGGGTCCGCGGTCTTGAGGTCGAAGAGGAAGAGACGCGCGAGGCGGGCGGCGGCGATCAGGCCGTCCTGGCTGCCGAAGCCGCAGGTGTCCACGGCGACGTCGAGCCGCGCCGCGCGCGCCGCGGCCAGCAGCTCGAGCAGGAACGGCAGTTGGGCCAGCGGCTCGCCGCCGGAGACGGTGAGGCCGCCTCCCGACTCGGCGAAGAACGGCTCGTCCCGCAGGACCTCGGCGACGAGATCGGCGGCGGCGACGTCGCGTCCCGCGACCTGCCGCGCGCCGGTCGGACAGACGGCGGCGCAGCGGCCGCAGCCCTCGCAGCGCCCGTCGCCGGGGCGCGCGCCGCCGACCGGGCAGACGCGCGCGCAGGCGCCGCACGCGGCGCAGCGGGCTTCGACGAAGAGCGTTTCCGGCGCGAACGACTGGCTCTCCGGGTTGTGGCACCAGAGGCAGCGCGCCGGGCATCCCTTGAGGAAGACGGTCGTGCGGATCCCCGGGCCGTCGTGGACCGAGAATCGCTGCACGTTGAAGACGCGCCCGACCGTCACGGCCGCGCCTCCGCTCGGCCGCGCCGCGCGCCGCGGACCGCTTCCCGCTCCGCGCCCGCGTCCGCGCGCTTCTCCGCGCGCGCGCCCTTCGCCTCGTCCGCGCGCTTCCCCCTGTCCGCGCGCCTCTCCGCGCCGGCGCCCGCTTCGGCGCCCTGGGCGAAGTAGTAGCGGCGGACGAAACGCTCCTGCACCGCGAACGACCAATGCACGTCGCGCAGATG
>JAJFTU010000042.1 GCA_021372775.1 bacterium
CCGGGGCAGGCGGCGCTCGTCGCCGGACGCGCGCCGTCGCGCCGTCGCCCGCGCGTCGCGCTCTGGGCGCTCGGTCTTTCGGCGCTCGCCGCCGCGGCCGCGGCGGGGGTCGCCTCGCTCGTCGCGGGGAGCGCGCCGACCGGCGCGCCGGTGGTCAAGGACGCCGCCGCGACGCGCCGCGCGCTGTTCGTCGCCTGGGACGGGATGAGCGCGGAACTGCTCGCCGGGCTGCGCCGCGTCGATCAGGCGCGCGCGGAAGCGCCGCTCGCCGGCGGGACGCGCGGCGTCTCCGGCGCCGTTGCCGGTGCCGGGGAAGCGCCGCCCGAGCGGACCGGCGACGCCTCCGCGCGGACGGCGCTGCTCGGCGCCGAGCCGTGGGGGCTGACCACTCTCCGTCCTCCCGCGGAAACCGATCCGGTGGCGGTCTGGACGACCGTCGCCACCGGGAGCCGCCCCGCCGAGCACGGCGTCACCGGCTTCGAGATGCCGGGGCTGCGCGGCGCCGCGGCGCCGGCCCCGCGGCCGGGCCTCGCCGCCGGGCCGCTCGACCTGCTGCTGCGCCTCTGGCCGACCGAGCGCCGCGTCGTGCGGGCCGGCGTGCGGCGCGTGCCGTCGTTCTGGGAGGTCGCCGCGGGGGCGGAGAAGACCGCCGTCGTCGGCTGGTGGGGCACGTGGCCGGCCGGCGCGTCGGGAACGCGCGGCGGCTACGTCGTGAGCGACGTCGCGGTCACCGCGCTGCGCCGCGGACGGGGCGTCGAGCAGGCGTTCTATCCGTCGTCGTGGGGCGTCTCGCGCGGCGCGCGTTGGCTCGCGGCCGCGGACGCCGCGGCGGCGACGGACGAGGGGACGACGGCGTTGCCGCCCGGCGGGGCGGCGGTCGCGCGCGAGGCGCTGGCGATCGACCTCTTCGCGCTCGACGCGTTGGCCGACGCCTTCGCCGATCCCGCGGTCGGACTCGGCGCGGTCTATCTGCCGGGGCAGGACATCCTCCGCGCGCGGCTGCGCGAGTTGGGGGCCGATCCGTTCGCCGCGCTGGAGGCGCTCGCCCGCCACGCGCGGATCGTCGATCGGCGGCTGGGCGCGCTCCTCGCCGACGGCGGCGCGGACATGGTCTGGGTCGCCGCCCTGCCGGGACGCGCGGGGGCGGGGGAGCGGGGCTTCGTCGCCCGGCGCGGCGCGGGGCCGGGCGCCGGCGCGTTGAACGCGGTGGACGTCGCGCCGAGCTTCCTCGCCGCGGCGGGGCTGCCGATCGACGACCGGATGTCGGGCGCGGCGGTCGCGGCGGGGCCGAATCCGCCGCGTCGGCTGCGGACCGCGACGGGACCGGCGGCGCCGCCGAGCGCGCCGGAAGGACTGGAGCAGGACGTTCTGGAGCGGCTGAAGAGCCTTGGCTACGTGAAGTAGCCGCGTATACTCCGGCCACCGAGGCGAAACATGCGCGACACCGACACTGCGGCGACGATCTTTAGGCGCCGGCCCGACGTTTCCTTCACCTCCTTCGGCGACGAGCTGCTCGTCGTCGCCCCCGCGCAGTCGTGGCAGATCGTGCTCAACGGCCCGGGCAAGCGGCTGTTCGAGCTGCTCGACGGCGAGCGCGCGGCGGGCGACCTGGCCGACGCGCTGCTCGAGGATTGCGAGGAGCCGCTGCCGCCGCGGGAGGAAGTCGTCGCCGACGTGCTCGAACTGCTCGGCGACCTCGAGAACAAGGGCGCCGTGCAGCGGGTCTGAACGACCCGCGGCGCGACGGAGGTTCGAATGGAGCGGCGCGTGACGATCGGGGATCTCTTCGACCGCGCCGCGGCCGAGGCGCGGCCGGTCGTCGCGCAGCTCGAGCTCACCTACAAGTGCAATCTGCGCTGCTCGTTCTGCTACAACGCGCCGGCGGGGCGCGCCGAGCTGGACGGCGACGCTTGGCTGCGGGCGATCGACAAGCTGAAGGCCGCCGGCGCCTTCCACGTCATCCTCACCGGCGGCGAGCCGTTCCGTCACCGCGACTTCTGGAAGATCGCCGCGGGCGTGCGCGGGCGGGGGCTCGTGCTGCGCGTCTACACCAACGGCGTGGCCCTGGCCGACGAGGCCTGCGCCGACCGCTACGCGGCCCTCGCGCCGTTCGAGACGGAGGTCAGCCTGCACGGCGCCGACGCGGCGACGCACGATCGGCTGACCGGCGTGCGCGGCTCGTTCGACAAGCTGCTCGCGGCGCTCTCGAACCTCTCGGGCCGCGGCCTCCACGTCGTCGTGAAGACGCCGGTCACGAAGGACAACCAAGGGCAGCTGCGGGCGATCGAAGAGGTCGCGGGACGGTTCGGCTGCAAGGTCACGTTCGACCTGAACATCACGCCGACCGACGACGGCGACCTTTCGCCGCTGGCCCTCGCCGCGGAGACCGAGCCGCTGGTCGAGTTCCTCGCCGACCTCGCCGCGCGGCGCGGGGCGGTCCCGGCGCCGCGCGACCCGCGGGCGGCCGGGCCGGCGTGCAACGCGGGGCGGACGATCGTGACGGTCGACCCCTACGGCGACGTCTTTCCGTGCGTGGCCTGGCGGCGCCGGCTCGGGAACATCGAGGAAATCGAGGATTTCGCGTCGTTCTGGCGGACGGCCCCCGCCGCGCCGCTGACCGAGGTCCGGCGGATCGCGGACGAGCTGCCGCGGACGACGCTCGCCGCGTCGGAAGAGGCGTCCTACGCCGCCTTTTGCCCCGGAACGGCGGAAAGGGAGACCGGGAGCCCGTTTTCGCTGGGGGAAATCGGCCGCCG
>JAJFTU010000043.1 GCA_021372775.1 bacterium
GCCGCCTCGACCCTCGCCGAGCTGCTCGCCGATCCGTCGCCGAGCAAGCCGCTCTGCGCCGTGCCCGCGCCGCCGCCGACGCGCCCGCGGCGACGGAAGAACGGTTGATGCGCCGCGGGGCGCGGGTCATGCTTCGAACTCGCCGCGCGCGGGGCCGCGCGACGGAGAAGAGGGGAAGAGGATGAGGACGCTGGTCGTCACGGGAGGCGCAGGGTTCATCGGCGCCAACTTCGTCCGGCACGCGCTGGGCGAGGACGTCGAACGGATCGTCGTCTTCGACAAGCTGACCTACGCCGGCAGCCTGCTCAACATCGCGGGGCTCGACGAGAAGCGCGTCGTCTTCGTGCGCGGCGACATCGCCGACCGCGCCGCGGTGCGGCGCCTCTTCGACGAGGAGCGCCCCGACGCGCTGGTCAACTTCGCCGCCGAGAGCCACGTGGACCGCTCGATCGACGACCCGACCACGGTCTTCGAAACGAACATCCGCGGCGTCTTCGAGCTGCTCGAGGCGGCGCGCGCCGACCTCAAGCGCGACCCGGCCCGCGCCGCGTCGTTCCGCTTCCTCCAGGTCTCGACCGACGAGGTCTACGGCTCGCTCGGGCCGACCGGCCTCTTCGCCGAGGAGACGCCGTACGCGCCGTCGAGCCCCTACTCCTCGGCCAAGGCCGCGGCGGACCACCTCGCCCTCGCCTGGCGGCGGACCTACGACCTGCCGGTCGTGCTGACGAACTGCTCCAACAACTACGGGCCGTTCCAGTACCCGGAGAAGCTGATCCCGCTGATGATCCTCAACGCCCTCGAGGGGCGCGACCTGCCGATCTACGGCGACGGCGGGAACGTCCGCGACTGGCTCTACGTCGAGGACCACTGCGCCGGCATCTGGCTCGCGCTGACGCGCGGCGAGCTCGGCGGGAAGTACAACATCGGCGGGCGGAACGAGAAGACGAACCTCGAGATCGTGGACGGCATCTGCGCGCTGCTCGAGGCGCGCGTCCCGGCGCGGACGAACCCGGCGCTCGCGGCGCGCGGCAAGGGCGCCTACGCCGAGCTGAAGAAGTTCGTCGCCGACCGCCCGGGGCACGACCGCCGCTACGCGATCGACGCCTCGAAGATCCGCGCCGAGCTCGGCTGGGCGCCGCGCCACGACTTCGCCTCCGGCCTCGCGGCGACGGTGGACTGGTACCTCGCCCGCCGCGACTGGTGCGAGGCGGTGCAGAAGGACACCTACGACCGCCGCCGACTCGGCCTCGGCGGCTGACGCGCGAAGGGGGAAGGCGATGAAGGGGATCATCCTCGCCGGCGGCTCGGGAACGCGGCTCCACCCGCTGACCCGCTGCGTCTCGAAGCAGCTGATGCCGGTCTACGACAAGCCGATGGTCTACTACCCGCTGGCGACGCTGATGCTCGCCGGCGTGCGGGAGATCCTGCTGATCAGCACGCCGGCCGACCTGCCGAGCTACCAGCGGCTGTTCGGCGACGGGCGGCAGTTCGGCCTCTCGATCGCCTACCGCGAGCAGCCGCATCCCGGCGGCCTCGCCCAGGCGTTCACGCTCGGGCGGGAGTTCGTCGGCGGCGACCGCGCCGCGCTCGCGCTCGGCGACAACCTCTTCTACGGCCACGGGCTGCCGGAGTACCTGCGGCGGGCGGCGGCGCGCGAGACCGGCGCGACCGTCTTCGCCTACCGCGTGCGCGACCCGCAGCGCTACGGCGTCGTCGAGTTCGGCCCCGACGGCAAGGCGCTCTCGATCGAGGAGAAGCCGGCGAAGCCGCGCTCCAACTTCGCGGTCGTCGGCCTCTACTTCTACGACAACCGCGTGCTCGACGTCGCCGCGAACCTCACGCCGTCGGCGCGCGGCGAGCTCGAGATCACCGACGTCAACCGCGCCTACCTCGAGATGGGGGAGCTGCACGTCGAGACGCTCGGCCGCGGCATCGCCTGGCTCGACACCGGCACGCCGCAGTCGCTGATGCAGGCCGCGAACTTCATCCAGGCGATCGAGGAACGGCAGGGGCTGAAGGTCTCCTGCCCGGAGGAGATCGCCTACAAGCTCGGCTACATCGACCGCGCCGCGCTCGTCGCCGCGGGGGAGTCGATGCGCAACAACGACTACGGCCAGTACCTGCTGCGCCTCGCCGAGGAGGGGTGAGTTGAAGTTCCTCGAGACCGCCCTTCCCGGCGTCGTCGTCGTCGAGCCGGACGTCTACCGCGACGCGCGCGGCTTCTTCGTCGAGAGCTACCAGCGCGAGAAGTACGAGGCCGGCGGGATCGCCGTCCCGTTCGTGCAGGACAACCTCTCCTCGTCGGCGCGCGGCGTGCTCCGCGGGCTGCACCTGCAGACGCGCCGCCCGCAGGCCAAGCTGGTCCGCGTCGCGCTCGGCGAGGCGCTCGACGTCGTCGTGGACGTCGATCCGCGCTCGGCGACGTTCAAGCGGCACGTCGCCGTGCGGCTCGACGCGGAAAGCCAGCGGCAGGTCTTCGTCCCGGCCGGCTACGCCCACGGCATCGCGATCCTCGGCGAGCGGACGCTGGTCGAGTACAAGGTGAGCGACTTCTACGACCCGGGCGGCGAGCTGTCGATCCGCTGGAACGACCCCGAGCTCGCGGTCCCGTGGCCGCTCGAGGCGCCGATCCTCTCGGCGAAGGACGCGGCCGGCCTGCCGCTCGCCGAAGCGCTGGCGAAGCTCGGCAAGTAGGCGCGTCCCGCGCGCCGCGGGCGGGGGACGGAGAACGCGTTAGACTGAGGCCTTTCCGGGGGCGCCGGCGCTTCCGCCCCGTCGTCCACCGCCATCCGAAGGGGTTGCCCCGTGTCCAGCGTTACCCGCATCGAGGTCGGAACCCGCGCCGGTTTCGTCGACAGCCGCGGCGTGTCGGTCGCCCGGCGGATCCGCGAGCATCTCGGCCTGACGGTCGAGTCGGTCCGGACCCGCGACGTCTACCTGGTCGAGCCCGCGCTCGCCGACGACGAGGCCCGCCGCGTGGCCGACGAGTTCGCCGGCCCGATCGTGCGCGTCGGCGCCGTCGGCCGGCTCGACGACGGCCCGTTCGACGTCGCCGTCTCCGTCGGCTTCAAGCCCGGCGTGACCGACCCGGTCGGCAAGAGCGCCAAGGTGGCGATCGAGGACCTTCTCGGCCGCAAGCTCGGCGAGAAGGGGAAGGTCTACACCGCGCGGGTCTACCTGCTGCGCGGCGTGGACCGCCTCGCCGCGGCGCGGATCGCGACCGAGCTCCTCGCCAACGAGGTGATCGAGCGGGTGAAGGTCGAGACGCGCGACGAGTGGCTCGCCTCCGGCCCCGACCTCTCCGTGCCGCGCGTCGTCGAGACGGCGCCGCGCCCGGCGCTGACGATCGGCCTCGAGGTCTCGGACGACGAGCTGCGCGCGATCTCCCGCGCGCGCCTCCTCTCCCTCTCGCTGGAGGAGATGAGGGCGATCCGCGACTTCTACCGCGGCGCGAAGGACGATCCGCGGCGCAAGGCGGCGGGCCTCGGCGGCGCGCCGACCGACGTCGAGCTCGAGGCGCTCGCCCAGACCTGGAGCGAGCACTGCAAGCACAAGATCATGAACGCGCGGATCACACACGCCGAGGCGGGGCGTCCGCCGCAGGTGATCGACTCGCTGTTCAAGACCTACATCCGCGGCGCGACGCGCGTGATCGACGAGCGGCTGAAGGCCGAGAAGGGGCGCAGCTGGCTCGTCTCCGTCTTCCACGACAACGCCGGCGTCGTCGCCGCGACCGAGCGCCACCACCTCGTCTACAAGGTCGAGACGCACAACAGCCCGTCGGCCTTGGATCCGTACGGCGGGGCGATCACCGGCATCGTCGGCGTGAACCGCGATCCGTTCGGCACCGGCCTCGGCGCCGAGCTGCTCTCCAACGTCTGGGGCTACTGCTTCGGCCCGCCGGACTACGCCGGCGCGCTCCCCGCGGGGCTGCTCCATCCGCGCCGCGTCCGCGACGGCGTCCACGCCGGCGTGATCGACGGCGGCAACCAGTCGGGCGTGCCGTACGCGCGCGGCTGGGAGTACTTCGACGAGCGGTACCTCGGCAAGCCGCTGGTCTACTGCGGCACGGTCGGCCGGATGCCGGTCGAGACGACGGGGCGTCCCTCGCACGTCAAGAAGGCGGCCGCCGGCGACCGGATCGTGATGGTCGGCGGACGCATCGGGAAGGACGGGATCCACGGCGCCACCTTCTCCTCGGCCGAACTGACCGAGGAGAGCCCGGTGCAGGCGGTGCAGATCGGCGACCCGGTCACGCAGAAGATGATGTTCGACTTCCTGCTCGAGGCGCGCGATCTCGGCCTCTACTCGGCGATCACCGACAACGGCGCCGGCGGCCTCTCCAGTTCGGTCGGCGAGATGGCCGAGCAGCCGGGCGGCGCGCGGCTCGACCTCGCCAAGGCCCCGCTGAAGTACCAAGGGCTCGCCCCGTGGGAGATCCTCGTCAGCGAGGCGCAGGAGCGGATGACGCTCTCCGTGCCGCCCGACAAGCTCGACGCGTTCCTCGAGCTGGCGCGGCGGCGCGAGGTCGAGGCGACCGACCTCGGCGAGTTCACGAGCGACGGCCACTTCCACGTCCTCTACGGCGCGGCGACCGTCGCCCTGCTGCCGATGTCGTTCATGCACGACGGCGACCCGGAGATGGACCTCGTCTCCGAGTGGTCCGCCCCCGACCGCGGCGCCTACGCGGCGGCCGAGGCGCCGGATTCGCCCGCGGCGGGCGCGGCGCTCCTCGCGCGCTTCCTCGCGCGGGACAACGTCCGCTCCAACGAGGACCTTGCCCGCACCTACGACCACGAGGTCAAGGCGCTGACGGTCGTCCGTCCCTGGATCGGCGTGCATCGCGACGTGCCGTCCGACGCCGGCGTCTTCATGGTGGACTACGACGGCGCGACCGGGTACGCGCTCTCCGAGGGGGTCTTCCCCTCCTACTCCGACTTCGACGCGCTGGCGATGGCCCAGGCCGGCGTGGACCTCGCGGTGCGCCGCGCGATCGCCGCCGGGGCGCGCCCCGACCGGATCGCGGCGCTCGACAACTACTGCTGGCCCGATCCGCTCGAGGGGCCGAACAACCCCGACGCGCGCTTCAAGCTCGGACAGCTCGTGCGCGCCTCGCGCGGCCTGCACGACATCTGCGTCGCCTACGGCGCGCCGCTCGTCTCGGGCAAGGACTCGATGAAGAACGACGCCGTCGTCGGCGGACGGCGGATCAGCATCCCGCCGACGCTGCTCGTCTCGGCGATCGCGATCGTGGACGACGTCCGCGCGGCGACGACGCTCGAGCCGGGCGGCCCCGGCGAAATGCTCGTCGTCGTCGGCGAGACGCGCGAGGAGCTCGGCGGGAGCGAGTGGGCGGCGATGCGCGGCGAGCGCGGCGGCGACGTCCCGCGCTGCCGGCCCGAGGAGTTCGCGCGCCGCTACGCCGAGGTCGCGCGCCTGATCGCCGCGCGGCGCGTTTCGGCGGCCCACGCCCTCGGGCGCGGCGGCCTGCTGACCGGCCTCTTCTTCATGGGCCGCGCCGGCGACGTCGGGATCGAGGCCGACCTGGCGAAGCTGCCCGGCGAAGGACGTCCCGGATGGGAAGCGCGCCTCGCCGGCGAGTCGTGCGGCCGCTTCCTGCTCTCGGTCGCGCCCTCGCGGCTCGACGACGTCATGAGCGCGCTGGGCGACCTGCCGGCGGCGGTGATCGGCGCGACGAACGCCGGCGGCCGCCTGACGATCCGCCTCGGCGCGGCGACGCTCGCCGACGCGCCGATCGACAACCTCGCCGCGGCGTGGAAGCGGCAGGAGACCTCGCGATGACCGCCCCGCGCGTCTTGATCCCGACCGGCTTCGGCCTCAACTGCGAGGCCGAGACCGCCCACGCGTTCCGCCTCGCCGGCGGCGAAGTGGACGTCGTGCACCTCACCGACCTCTTCGCGCGGCGCCACGCGCGCCGCCTTCCCGACTACCAGGTGCTCGGGCTGATCGGCGGCTTCGCCTACGGCGACCACATCGCCGGCGGCCTCGTCCTCTCCGCGCGCATCCGCGCCCACCTGCTGGACGACCTCGCGGCGTTCCTCGCGGACGGCGGGATCGTCCTCGGGATCTGCAACGGCTTCCAGACGCTGGTGCGGCTGGGGCTGCTGCCGGGGCCGGAGGCGGGGGCGCACGACTTCGCGCCGCGCGCCGCGCTGACGAACAACGACCGGCTCGGCTACCGCGACTCGTGGGTCAAGCTGAAGGTCGATCCGGCGAGCCGCTGCGTCTGGACGCGCGGCCTCGACGCGCTCGAGCTGCCGACGCGGCACGGCGAGGGGAAGTTCGTGCTCGAGTCGGACGAGGCGCTTTCCCGCCTCGAGGCGAACGGGCAGGTCGCGCTGCGGTACGTGGACGACGCGGGGCGGGTCACCGAGGAGTGGCCGTTCAATCCGAACGGCAGCGCGCGCGGCGTCGCGGGCGTGACCGACGCGACCGGCCGCATCCTCGGCGTGATGCCGCACCCGGACGCGTTCCTCTTCCCGTGGCACCACCCCGACTGGCGGCGGAAGCGCGCGGAGCTTGAGAAGAAGGAGCCGGCCGGTCTGGCGGTGTTCCGCGCGGGCCTAGGGTCGTTGCGGCACTGACGTCAAGGCCCGCGTTACTTGATGCGTCGTCGGTCGGCCGCGCAGGGCCGAAAGGCCCGCGTTACTTGATGCGTCGTCGGTCGGCGGCGCAGGGCCGAAAGGCCCGCGTTACTTGATGCGTCGTCGG
>JAJFTU010000044.1 GCA_021372775.1 bacterium
TGTAGACGCCGGCGGTGACCATCGTCGCGGCGTGGATCAGCGCGGAGACCGGCGTCGGGCCGGCCATCGCGTCCGGCAGCCAGACGTAGAGCGGGATCTGCGCCGACTTGCCGGTCGCGCCGAGGAACAGCAGCAGGCCGATCGTCGTGAGCAGGGCCGAGCCGTACCAGAAGGCGGAGCCGGCGTTGATCATCGTCGAGATCCGCCCGAAGTCGAGCGTCCCGAACGTCACGACGATCAGCAGCATCCCGAGCACCACGCCGAAGTCGCCGACGCGGTTCGTGAGGAAGGCCTTGCGCCCGCAGTCGGCGCAGCTCATCCCCGTCTCCTTGTCGAACATCCGGTCGTAGTAGAAGCCGATCAGCAGGTAGGAGCAGAGCCCCACCCCTTCCCAGCCGACGAACATCACGAGGAAGTTCCCGGCGAGGATCAGCGTGAGCATCATCGTCATGAAGAGGTTGAGGTAGGAGAAGAAGCGGTAGTACCCCTTCTCCCCCTTCATGTAGCCGATCGAGTAGACGTGGATCAGCGTGCCGATCCCCGTCACGACGAGCAGCATCACGCAGGTCAGGGCGTCGATGGAGAACGTCCAGCCGACCTGGAGGTCGGCGAGGCGGGTCTTCGCCGCGTCCCAGCCGCGGAGCTGCGTCGCGCCGAACGGCACCCACGTCGCCGGCGTCACGCTGAAGCGCGCCGCGTGGTCCGCCGTCTCCTCGACCGCCTGGATTCCCGAAGACGCCGGCGCGTCCGCGTATTGCCCGACGCCCTGCGAGAACGAGAGGACCATCAGCGCCGAGAGGACGAACGCGGCCGTCGAGGCCCCGACGGCGAGCCGGTGCGCCGCCTTGTCGGAGAGGCGCCCGAACGAGCCCAGAATCCCCACCAGCAGGAAGCCGGCCAGGGGACAGAGCGGAATCAGCCAAAGGTACGGAAGCATCGCCCGAATTCCCCCGTCAGCCCTTCATCTCGCTGGCTTCGTCCGCCATCACCGAGTCGCGGTTCCGGTAGAGCGAGAGGACGATCGCCAACCCCACGGCGACTTCGGCCGCGGCGACGACGATGATGAAGACCGAGAAGATGTTCCCGACCGGGTCGGGCAGAAAGCGCGAGAAGCCGATGAAGTTCAGGTTGCCGGCGTTGAGCACGAGTTCCACCGACATGAACATCACCAGCGCGTTGCGCCGGATCATCAGGCCGACGGCGCCCAGCGCGAGCATCGCCAAGCTGACCAGCAGCACGTGCTGCATTCCCAGCATCGCGGTATCTCCTCAGGCCCGCCGGCGGGCGACGACCACGGCGCCCACCATGCCGACCAGCAGCACGACCGAGGCGAGCTCGAACGGCAGAAGGTACGAGGTGTAGAGCAGGTCGGCGACCCGCTCCACGTTGCCCATGACCGCCCCCTTCGCCGCGCCCGCGCCCTGCAGGGCGGCGCGCGTCGCGTCGTCGGCGGGGACGCCGAACGAGGCGACCGCCGGCAGCAGCTTCGCGCCGAGCGCCGCGGCGAAGAGCAGCCCGGCGACGGCGTAGCCGGCCCGCCGGCCGACCGACAGCTTCGGGGCGACCCGTCCGCGCGCCTCGTCCAGCCCGCGCTGCTCAAGGTCCACGAGCATGATCACGAACAAGAAGAGGACCATGATCCCGCCCGTGTAGACCAAGAGCTGCACGACGGCGAGGAACTCGGCCCAGAGCACGCCGAACATCCCGGCCACGGCGAAGAACGTCGCCAGAAGGCAGACCGCGCAGTGCACGGGGTTCCGCAGCAGGACGACGCCCGCCGCTCCGGCCAGCGCGATCACGGCGAGAATGCCGAAAATCAGCAGTTCCACTTTGCGCCCCCGGGGCGCCCGAGGCGCCCGCGGCGGACCGGCGCGCGGCCGGCCCGGCGGAAGGTCAGCGTTTCTTCCCCAGCCGCACGATGTTCTTGCCGTCGTACAGCTCGCGCGTCGTCGCGCGGAACTCGCCGCGGTCGCGGCGCGAAAGTTCGTAGTCGTGGCTCATGTAGATCGAGGTCACCGGCTGCGTCGGGCAAGGATCGACGCACAGCCCGCAGAGGCAGCAGCGCTCGTAGTCGATCGTGAAGCTCTTCGGGCGCTTGCCCCGCCCCGACGGATGCGGCTCGTCCACGATCGCGATGCAGTTGTCGGGACAGGCCTTCTCGCACTGCCGGCAGGCGATGCACAGCTCCTCGCCGGTCTCGGGGTGGAGCCGCAGCCGCGGGTAGCCGCGGAAGCGCGGCTTCAGCGGCAGCCGCTCCTCGGGGTACTGGTAGCAGAACGACCGCCGGAAGGTCAGGAACTGCTCGAACAGCGTGACGGTCATCCCGCGCAGCAGCTCGAGCAGGAAGAACCGCCGCCAGAGCGGCGGCCTCGGGGGGGCGGGAATCCGCACGACCTTGATGTTGTCCATGATGCGATCCCCTTCGGCCCGTCAGGCCTTCACCGCGTCGAAGATCAGGACCGCCGCGCCGGTGAGCATGATCCAGCCCAGGGCGAGCGGGATCATGTACTTCCAGCCGATCGCCATCAGCTGGTCGTACCGGTAGCGCGGGAAGGTGGCCCGGATCCACAAGTGAACGTAGAGGACGAAGAACACCTTGAGCGCGAACCACGCCATCCCCAGCAGGAAGTGGACGAAGGCGGGGGCCGTCCCGCCGGCGAGGATCGCCGGAAGGTCCTTGAAGACGTAGCCGAGGCCGAAGGTGACCGGCGCCCAGCCGCCGAAGAAGAGCGTCACGACCATCGAGGCCACGACGATCATCGAGATGTACTCGCCGAGGAAGAAGAACGCCCACTTCATCCCCGAGTACTCGGTGTGGAACCCGCCGACCAGTTCCGACTCCCCTTCCGGGAGGTCGAACGGGGCGCGGTTGTTCTCGGCGACGCCGGAAATGTAGAACATCACCAGCGCGACCGGCTGGAGCCAGAAGAGCCAGGTGTGCTCGGTCTGCCAGGAGACGATCCGCGTCATCGAGGCGGTGCCGGCGATCATCATCGGCCCGATGATCGCGAGGCCGAACGGCACCTCGTAGCTGATCATCTGCGCCGCGGAGCGGAGGCCGCCGAGCAGCGGGTACTTGGAGTTCGACGACCAGCCGCCGAGGACGATGCCGAAGGCGCCGAGCGACGAGACCGCCATCACGTAGACGATGCCGATGTTGACGTCGGCGAGCACCGGCTTGAGCGTGAAGTCGCCCAGCCGGAGCGTCGCGTCGGCGCCGCCGAACGGGACCACCGCCAAGGCGCCGATCGCCGCCAGCGCCACCATCATCGGGGCGAGGACGAAGACGATCTTGTCCGCCTTGCGCGGAATGATGTCCTCCTTCAGCAGCAGCTTGAGGACGTCGGCGATCGGCTGCAGCAGCCCGCGCGGCCCGACGCGGTTCGGTCCGGGGCGGCACTGCATCCAAGCCTGGACCTTCCGCTCGAGCAGCGTGATGTAGGCCACGCAGCCGAGCAGGATCATCAACAGCGTCACGCCGTAGACGGCGGGAAGCAGGAACCACTGGATGAACGCGTTCACCGGCGGGTCCTCAGCGGTCCACGCAGCCGAGGACGATGTCGATCGTCCCGATCAGCGTGACGACGTCCGCGACCATGTGCCCCTTCACGAGGACCGGCAGGCCGTGGAGATTGCAGAAACTGGGGGAGCGGAAGTGGATCCGGTAGGGCTTTTCCGTCCCGTCGGAGACGATGTAGGTGGACATCTCGCCGCGCGGCGACTCGCTGGCGAAGTACGCCTCGGCGCCCTTCGCCGGCTTGATCCGCTTCGCGACCTTGGCCGCGATCGGCCCGTCGGGGAGCTTGTCCAGCGCCTCGAGCACCAGCCGCCGCGACTGCCGCATCTCCTCCAGCCGGACGAGGTAGCGGTCGTAGGAATCGCCCCGCTCGCCGACCGGCACGTCGAAGTGAAGCTCGGCGTAGGCGTCGTAGGGGCAGTGCTTCCGCAGGTCGTAGTCGATCCCCGAGGCGCGCAGCGTCGGGCCGGTCAGGCCGTGGGCCAAGGCGGTCTTGGCGTCGATCACGCCGACCCCCTCGGTCCGCTTGCGCCAGATCCGGTTCTGCGTGAGCAGCGTCTCGTACTCGTTCAGCCGCTTGGGGAACTCCTCGAGGAAGAGCCGCGCCCCGCCGGCGAACTCGTCCGGGAACTCGTGCGGCAGGCCGCCGATCCGCAGCGCGTTGAAGGTCATCCGCGCGCCGCAGCAGGCCTCGAAGAGGTCGAGGATCTTCTCCCGCTCGCGCATCACGTAGAGGAACGCCGTGATCGCGCCGATGTCCATCGCGTGGGTCCCGAGCCAGACCAAGTGCGAGGCGATCCGCTGCAGCTCGGCGAGGACCACGCGCATGTACTTGGCCCGCGGCGGGACCTCGCAGCCGATCAGCTTCTCGATCGCCTCGATCAGCGCGATCTCCTCGGCGAACGACGCGATGTAGTCCATGCGGTCCACGAACGGGCAAAGCTGCGTGTAGGGGCGGTTCTCGGCCAGCTTCTCCACCCCGCGGTGGAGGTAGCCGATGACCGGCTTCGCTTCCACGATCGACTCGCCGTCGATCCGCAGCTTGACCTGGAGCACCCCGTGGGTCGAGGGGTGCTGCGGGCCCATGTTGATTTCGAGTTCCTCGTGCTGGAGCACGTCCGGTCCTTTCCGCGCGGCGCGGCGTTCCGCCGGTCCCCGGTTATTCCTTCCGGTAGTTCTTGTGGTCGCCGGGGTTCCCCGCGAGCGGGTAGTCCTTGCGCAGAGGGTGCCCTTCCCAGTCGTCGGGCAACAGAATCCGGGTCAGGTCGGGATGCCCCTCGAACAGCACGCCGACGAGGTCGAACGCCTCGCGCTCGTTCCAGTCGGCGATCGGCCAGAGGTCCACGGCCGAGGCCACGGGGGTTCCCTCGACGGTCCGGGTCTTCAGCGTCAGCCAGTGGCGGTGGGTCGTCGAGTAGAGGCAGTAGGTCACCTCGAGCGGCCCGTCGGCGCGCTCGGGAACGTGCGCGGCGAACTCGGTCGAGAGGTGGTCCATCAGGCATTCGGCGTCGTCGCGCAGGAAGAGCAGCGCCTCGTGGAGCGCGTCGCGCCGCACCTCGACGATCGGCGTCCCGGCCCAGAACCGGCGCTCGACGACCGCCTCGCCGAACCGCTCGGAGAGGCGGCGCAGCGGGACCGAGGGGACCTCGGCCGCCAGCGGCTCGGGCGCGGGCGCGGCGGGAGCCGCAGGAGCGGCGGGAGCGGCCGGTGCGGCCGGTGCGGCAGGAGCGGCAGGAGCGGCAGCCGCGGGCGCCGCGGCGGGAGCGGCGGCGGCCGGAGCGGCGGCCGGAGCGGCGGGCGCGGCGGCGGGGGCTTCGGGCTTCGGAGTTTCGTCGGCCATCGCTTTCCCTCACGCCGTCCGAGGACGGGCGATCGTCCGCTCGTCCATCTTCTTTTGCAGGGTCATCAGTCCGTAGAGCAGCGCCTCGGGACGAGGCGGGCACCCCGGAATGTAGACGTCCACCGGAATGACCTGATCCACCCCCTGCACGGTGCTGTAGGTGGGGAACGGGCCGCCCGACGTGGCGCAGATTCCCATCGCCATGACCCACTTCGGCTCGGGCATCTGCTCGTAGAGCCGGCGGATCAGCGGGGCCATCTTCTCGGTCACCGTGCCGGCGACGATCATCAGGTCCGACTGGCGCGGCGACGGGCGGTAGACCTCCGCCCCGAAGCGGGCGATGTCGAACCGCGACGCCCCCGCGGCCATCATCTCGATCGCGCAGCAGGCGAGCCCGAAGGTCATCGGCCAGATCGACGAGCGGCGCGCCCAGTTGAAGACGCTGTCCACCGTCGTGGTGATGACCCCTTCGGGGAGCTTGCCTTCGATCACTCCCATTTGAGCGCCCCTTCCTTCCAGACGTAGACGTAGCCGACGACCAAGATCGCGATGAAGAGCGCCATCTCGGTCAGGCCGAACAACCCGAGGGCGCGGAAGCGGACCGCCCACGGAAACATGAAGATCGTCTCGACGTCGAAGACCACGAACAGCACGGCGATCACGTAGTAGCGGATCGAGAACTTCTCGCGGACGTCCGCCGGAGACTCGAGACCGCACTCGTACGTGTCGTACTTCATGTCCTCGACGCGGCGCGGCGCGATCAGCTTCGCGAAGATGAACGCCGCCGCCGGCAGGGCGACGCCCACCGCCAGCATGATCAAAATCGGCAGATACTCGACCATTGATCGTCCTGCCTTCGGGGAATCCGGTCCCGGCGGGCCGGCCGGACCGGCGCCGCGGTCCGCCGCGGAACGCCGCGGCGGGAGCGGAAACGGGACGCGCAAAACTGTCTTATTCTTTCAGCTCCGCGTCCGGCTGGCAAACCTAATCGTCCATTACGGTTTCTTCGTGCCCGCTTTTATCCGCGTCGGCGGGGAAACGGCAAGCCACGTCTTCGTCCGCCTGACCGTCGCCCCCCGTTCCGCGAGGTCGGCCGCGGCCCTGGCCGCCGCGCCCTCGTCGTCGAAGGCGAGCAATCCGACCAGCCGGCCGCGGGGGTCCACGTTCCACGCGTCGGCGACGATCGCCGCGGTCCAGGACGCGTCGTCGTCCGCTCCGGCGAGCGCCGCCGCGCCCCGCGGGCCGAGGCGACACCCCGTCGCGGGGCCCGCCGCCGCGGACGGCCGCGCGCCGGGTCTCGCCAGGTCGCCGAGCCCGGACGCCGGACGCTCCAAGGCGGCGCCCACGCCGCTCCAGCCCGCCCGGAGGAACCAAAATAGGGCCCAGCGCCGCCCGTCGTCCACCATCGTCCGGAACAGTGCGCGGCGAACCGGGTCGAGCCCCGCCGGCGCGGCGGCGAGTCCCGCCCCGCCCCGATCGAGCGCCAGCGCCGCCGCCCCCAGCGATCCCGGATCGACGCCGGCGCCGCGCGCCGCGACGACGATCCCGGCGAGCCGCGCGGTCCCCTCCAGGCGCGCCGCCCGCGCGAGGCGCAACAGCGGATCCTTGGCCGGCGGTCCGGCCTTCCGCGCCGCGACGAGCCGCGCGTACTCCCCGGTCAGCGCCAGTTCCCACGGCAGGACGCCGGTCGTCCGCAGCGCGGCGACCTCGTCCGGCCCCGCCGGGGGCGCCGTCGGAGGCGCGAGGATCGCCTCGGCGCCGGGCGCGGCGGCGATCGGCCGCCCTTCCGGCCAGGTCGGCGCGGCGGCCGCGGCCGGAATCCCCGCCGCCCGCAGCGCCGGCGCGCATTCCGGCGCGGCCAGCGGCGCGAACGCCTCGTCCAGCCAGCGGGCGGCCGCGGCGCGCCGCTCCGCCTCCGAGGAGGCGCGCACCGGCAAGGCGCCGAGGTCGAACTCCCCTCCGAGGCGCGTCCCGGCGCGCGTCGCCAAGTCGGCCGGCGACGTCTCGACCGGCGCGGGCGGAGGCGTCTGCGCGCGGGCCGCGGGGGACGCGGCCAGCAGGGCGAGCGCGCCGACGAGGACGCGCGTCTTCACTTGGCCGCGGGCAGGGCGACGCGCAGCGTGGCCCCCGGCACGATCCCCATCCGCCGCGCCTCCCCCGGCCCGAACTCGACGACCATCGCGGCGGGAGCGCCGGCCGAGTAGTACGGGCACGGCTCCGCCTCGCAGATCGGCGCGGCCTCGACGAGATGGACGACCGTGCCCGCCTGGTCGAGCCAGACGAGGTCGAGCGGCGTCAGGCAGTGGAGCATCCAGAAGGAATGCTCCCCCGGCGCGTCGAAGACGAAGACCATCCCCTCGCCGCGCGGGACGCCCGCGCGTCCCATCAGCCCCTTCTCCCGCTCGGCGTCGGTCGCGGCGATCTCCAGCGAGCCGCTCTCGCCGTTCGGCGCGACGAACGTCGCCCGCGGCTTCGCCGAAGTCGTCGTCGCGCTTGCGGCGCCGGGCGCGGCGGCCGGCGGCGCGGCCGCCCGCCCGTTCGTCCCGCCGCACCCGACGGCGACCGCGGCGACGAGCGCCGCGGCGAGCGCCTCAACGCACTTCGCCGGCATGAATCTCCCGCCCGTCCACGACGACGATGTCCGTGTCATCCCCGCTCCCGCCGGGCGCGCCGTCCGCGCCGTAGCAAAACACCTTGTAGCCGCCCGGCGTCCTCAGATAGGACACGGGCCGCCCCCACGGATCGACCGGAATCGACCGCAGGCAGCGCGGCGCCGTCTCTTCCAAGCGTTCCGGATAGTGACCCGCCGCCGCGCGGAACAGCTCGACCGCGCGCGCGGCCGCCCGCACGGCGTCCGCGGCGAGCAGCTGCCGCCCGCCGCGCGACGACTGCTCGAGGTCGGCGAGCCACTGCATTTCGCGCCGCGCCTTCTCCGCCGCGCGCGTGTCGGGCCAACTGGCGACGATCCGCGCGAGGTCGGCGCGCACCTCCGCGGCCGGCCGATCCTTTTCGCCGGCGACCGCTTCCTGAAAAGCGCTCTCCGCGCGCCGCTCGGCGCACCCCGGCGCGAGCGCGGCGACGACGCAGACCGCGACGACCAGCGACAGTTTTCCCGCGATGTTCATCGCGCCAAGAATAGCCCGCGGCGCGGGGCGCGGCGCGGGGCGCCGTTCGTCATTTGGCGCGCCGCGCGCCTTGACCCGCCGCGGAGACCGCTGCCAAAATGCGCGGCGCGTTGGTCCCGAGGAAGAGCGCTCCCCGCGGCGAGCGCGTCGTCGTTCGGCGTCGTCGAGCGGCGTCGCAAGCGTCCGGGGGCCGCGCCGGGGGGCCTGTCCGATCCCCGCCGGCGCAGGCGAAGCGGCTTTTGGAGAAGGGTGCAGTGCTGCGGAAAACGCGCCGGAACGATGTGCCGCGGACGCCTGCGGCGACGGACCCGCTCGTCGCGGCTCTCGCCTCTTCCGATCCCGAAGTCGCCGAACGCGCCAAGGCCGATCTCGTCGCGCGGGGCGCCGACGCGGTGCCCCTGTTGATCGCCTGTCTCGACGCCGACGCCGACGGTCTGCGGCTGCGGGCGCTCAGCCTTCTCTCGCTGCTCGGCGATCCGCGCGCCGCGGCGTCGGTCGCGTCGCTCCTGCGGCACGCCGACCCGGCGATCCGGTCCCGCGCCGCGGGCGCGCTGGCGCGCCTCGCCGCCCCCGGCGTGATCCCCGCCCTCTCGCGCCTGCTCTCGCGCGAGAAGGACGCGGGCGTGCGCCTCGCGGCGACCCGCTCGCTGGTCCGCCTGCTGCGCACGGGGCACGACGAGGCGTTCCGTCCACTCTTCGACCTGATCGCCGACCCGGAGGAGGTCGCCAAGATCAGGGCGGCCGCGATCGAGGCCGTCCCTTGGGCGACGCCCCAGGGGGACGGCGCGCCGCTGGCCGCGCTTCTCGGCCGGCTGGCCGACGACCCGGACAAGACGGTCGCCGCGAAGGCGAAGCGGCTGCTCACCGCCCCGCCCCGCCCGCGCCTCGACCAATGGGCGCTCGACAAGCTGGTCGTCGATCTCCGCTCCGGCCATCTGCCGACGTGGCGGCGCGCCGTCTCGCGCCTCGGCCGCGCCGGCGGCGCGGTCGTCGAACCGCTGCTCCACGCGCTCGCCGCCGCCCCCGCCGACCGCGAGCTCGCGCGGCGGACCGTCCTCGTCCTGAAGGCGCTCTCCTCGCGCCAGCTCACGCGCCTCGGACCGTTCATCGACGAGACGCAGGAGCCCGTCCCGCTCGAGGCGCTGGTCGAGGTCGCGGACGCCGCCGGCAGCCGCGCGCTGCAGGCCCGCCTCGCCGCGCTCGTGAAGCGGCTCGCCGAAGGGGCCGAAGGAAGCGGGCCGGGGCCGCTGCACGGCGTCCGCCAGCTCGCCCACCGCGCGCTCGCCCGCCACGGCTCGCGCCTCGGGGCGGAGGACCTGCGCCGCCTCCTCGAGGACCGCCGCTATCCCCTCGGGGCGCCGCTCGTCGAGGCCGCCGCGCTGATCGGCGCGCGCCGCGAGCTGCGGTCGGTGATCCGCGGCTACCAGCGTTCCCGCGGCGTGACCCGCCTCGCCCTGCGCGACGCGCTGCAGGCGATCTGCCGCCGCGAGAAGATCCGCCGGACCGACCGCGTCTTCGCCCAGCTCTCCCCGGAGGAGTTCGCCGCGGCGAAGGAGATCCTCGGCGCCCCGCGGACCGCCGCGAAGCGGCGCCGGATCGCTCGTTTTGACAGGGCCGCGAATCCGCTCCTAACCTGAGCGTTCGCGCTTCCCGCCCGCCGCCCGCCCCCCCGCGGACGCGGCGCCGCGCCAGAGGTTCCTCCATGTCCCTTCGCGTCGGCCTCAACGGCGCCGGCCGCATCGGCCGCGCCTTGCTCCGTCAGACTCTCGGCGATCCCGCGATCGAGATCGTCGGCGTCAACGACGTCGCGGGCGCCGCGACGATCGCCCACCTGCTGCGCCACGACAGCGTCCACGGCCCGTTTCCGGCCGCGGCCGCGGACGACGGCCCCGACGTCCTGCGCCTCGACGGGCGCGCGGTCCGCTTCTTCGCCGAGCGCGATCCGGCGCGCATCCCCTGGGAGACGGTCGGCGCCGACGTCGTCGTCGAGGCGACCGGCCGCTTCTCCGGCAACGGCGGGGCGCGCGGCCATCTGCGCCCCGGCGTGAAGCGCGTGCTGGTCACCGCCGTCGCCGACGAGGCGGACGCGACGATCGTGCTCGGCCCGCACGACGGCCGCCCGCCCAAGGGCGCGAAGGTCGTTTCGTGCGGCTCCTGCACGACCCACGCCGCGACCCTGCCGCTCTGGCTGATCGACCGCTGGTACGGGATCGAGGCGGCGCAGATGACGACGGTCCACTGCACCACCGGCTCGCAGCACCCGATGGACGCGCCCCATTCCGACCTGCGCCGCGCGCGGAGCTGCCTGCTCTCGATGATCCCGACGACCACGTCGGCCGCCCGCGGCATCGTCCGCGCCCTGCCGCAGCTCGAGGGACGTCTTTCGTGCCTCTCCGTGCGCGTCCCGACGGCGACGGTCAGCCTGATCGAAGTCGTCGCCCAGACGAAGCGCCCCGCGGAGGCGCAGGACGTCGTCGCGGAGCGGTTCCGCCGCGCCGCGCTCGAGGACCCGGGATGCCGCGGACGCCTCGGCGCGAGCGACGAACCGCTCGTCTCGATCGACTTTTCCGGCGACCGCCGCTCCTCCATCGTCGATCTTCCGCTGATCGAGCGGCCCGGCGAACGCCTCCTGCGGCTCATTGCGTGGTATGACAATGAGTGCGGCTACACTGGCCGCGTCGCGGAACTGCTGCGGATCTGGAGCGGGGAGGCTCCGACGGAGGATCGCTGATGAGTCACCGGGTGGTCACCGACCTGCGCGTCGCCGGGCGCGTCGTCTTCTGCCGCGTCGATTTCAACGTCCCGCTGGAAGGAACGACGATCACCGACGACCGCCGCGTCCGCGCCAGCCTGCCGACCGTGCGTTGGCTCGCCGAGAAGGGGGCGAAGGTCGTCTGCGCGAGTCATTTCGCCCGTCCGAAGGGGAAGCGCGTCCCGGAAATGTCGCTCGCGCCGGTCGCCAAGCGGCTCTCCGAACTGCTCGGCGCCCCGGTCGCCTTCGCCGAGGACTGCGTCGGCGAGCCGGCCCGCGCGGTCGTCTCCGCGCTCAAGGACGGCGAGGTCGCGCTGCTCGAGAACCTGCGCTTCCACCCCGGCGAGGAGAAGGGGGACGAAGAGTTCGCCCGCGAGCTCGCGGCGGGAATCGACTTCTACGTCAACGACGCCTTCGGCGCGGCGCACCGCGCCCACGCCTCGATCGTCGGCCTGCCGAAGATCCTCGGCGGCGGCGCGACCGGCTTCCTGATGGACAAGGAGATCGGCGCCTTGGGGCGGCTGCTCGAGCGGCCGGAGCGTCCCTACGTCGCGATCCTCGGCGGCGCGAAGGTCTCGGACAAGATCCTGCTGATCGAGCGCCTGCTGGAGCGGGTGGACCGGATCCTCGTCGGCGGCGCGATGGCCTACACGTTCCTCGCCGCGCGAGGCGTCGACGTCGGCGCCTCGCTCGTCGAGGCGGACAAGCTCGACCTCGCGCGGGAGCTCGAGGCGAAGGCCGCCGCGGCCGGCGCGAGCATCGTGCTGCCGATGGACCACGTCGTCGCCGCCGGCGTGGACAAGCACGTCGTGACCGGCATCGTCCCTTGCGACCGGCCGTCGATTCCGGCCGGGCTCAAGGGGGTGGACATCGGTCCGCGCACGCTCGACGCGTGGAAGGGGCTGCTCGACGGATCCGTGCGCACGGTCCTCTGGAACGGCCCGGTCGGGCTGTTCGAGGCCGAGGGGTGCGACGCGGGGACGAAGGGGCTCGCGGCGCACATCGCGCGGATGGGCGCGTTCCGCGTCCTCGGCGGCGGCGACACGGCGGCCGCGGCGCAGAAGTTCGGCCTCGACGAGTCGTACGACCACGTGTCCACCGGCGGCGGGGCCGCGCTCGAGTTCCTCTCCGGCGTGAAGCTGCCCGGAGTGGCCGCGCTCGAGTTCTGATCGGATCGCGCGCAGGGGGGCGCCGCGGCGTTCGGCCGCGGCGCCGCGCGCAGGGAGGAGGCCGCATGGGCCGCAGACCGTTCGTCGTCGGCAACTGGAAGATGAACCACACCCGCGCCGCGGCGCGCGACTGGCGCCGCGCGCTCGAGACTCTCGTCCGCGAAAAGCCGCTGCCGGACGCGGTCGAGATCGGCGTCGCGCCGCCGTTCACGTCGCTCGGCGCGTTCGAAGGGTCGCTTCCCGGCGGGCTGCGCCTCGGCGCGCAGGACCTGCACTGGGAGGCCAAGGGCGCGTTCACCGGCGAGATCTCGGCCGAGATGCTGCGCGAGGCGGGGTGCGACTTCGCCATCGTCGGCCACTCCGAGCGGCGGCAGCTGTTCGGCGAGACCGACGAGCGGGCGGGACGAAAAGTCGCCGCGGCGCGCGCCGCGGGGCTGGAGGTCATCCTCTGCGTCGGCGAGACGGAGAACGAGCGGGAGGCCGAGCGGACCGCCGAGGTCGTCGAGCGCCAGCTCCGCAAGGGGCTGGAGCGGCTGGCGTCGCGGAGCGGCGCCGGCCTGGTCGTCGCCTACGAGCCGGTCTGGGCGATCGGCACCGGCCGCGTGGCCGCCCCCGCCCAGGCGCAGGAGGTCCACGCCTTCCTCCGGTCGGCTCTCGCCGCCCTGCTGGGCGAGGCGGCGGCGGACGAAGTCCGGATCCTCTACGGCGGCTCGGTCAGTCCGAAGAACGCCGCCGAGTTGGCGGCGCAGCCGGACGTGGACGGGTTCCTCGTCGGCGGGGCGAGCCTCGAGGCGTCCTCGTTCCACGCCGTCGCGCTGGCGGCCGAGCGCGCCGTCTGACGTTTTTGTTGCCCCGCGCGGGCACGCGTGCTAGTGTCTGCGCGGTTTTGGCCCCGAGGGGCCGGGAGGTCGGTAGTGCTTTACGTGGTGGTTCTGGCGATTCACGTGATCGTCTCGCTGTTCCTGATCCTCGTCGTGCTGCTTCAGAGCGGCAAGGGCGGCGATCTGGCCAGCGCGTTCGGCGGCGCCGGCACCCAGACCGTCTTCGGGCCGCGCGGCACCGGCAACGTGCTCACGCGCGCGACCGCGTGGTCGGCCGGGATCTTCATGGCCACGTCGCTCGCCTTGGTCTTCCTGAGCCAAGGCGCCGGCGCGAGCGGCTCGGTCGTCGGCGGCGGCGCTCCCGCGAAGGCCGCTCCGACCGCTCCCGCTCCCGCGCCCACGCCCGCGCCGCAGCCTCAACAACCGGCGGCGCCGACGGGCAAGTAGCCGCAAGTTAAGTTAGAATCCCGCAGCCTCGAAACAGGCAGGAGGACAAGGCGCCGGAGTGGCGGAACTGGCAGACGCGCATGGTTGAGGGCCATGTGGGGGCAACCCCGTGCGAGTTCGAGTCTCGCCTTCGGCACCATCTCTTCCCGCTTGATCAGCACCACACCGAGAAGCCGGCTCCCCCTCAGGGCCGGCTTTTTCGTTGTTTCGGCGAAGCGGAGGTTTCGATGACGAGGATGAAGGCCAAGGCGGCGATGCTGGCGGTCGTGATCGGGTGCGCGGCGCTTCTGGCGGGCGACGCCAAGGCGCAGCAGGCGACGTTCGTCGATCCGCTCCTCGACAACATGGTCGGGCAGTGGGTTCTCGAAGGAACGATCGCCGGACAAAAGACGACGCACGACGTCGAGGCGGAGTGGGTCCTCGCCCACCAGTACCTGCGGTTCCGCGAGGTCTCGCGGGAGAAGGACGAGCGGGGGCGTCCGGCCTACGAAGCCGAGGTCTACCTCGGCTGGGACGCGAAGGCTAAGGAGTACGTCTGCATCTGGATCGACGTCTGGGGCGGGGCCTCGGCGGAGACGATCGGCCGGGCGACGCGCCGCGGCTCGGTCATCCCCTTCGTCTTCCGCGACGCGGGCGGAGCGGAGGCGTTCCACACGACGTTCCTCTACGACGAGAAGGCCGACGCGTGGGAATGGCGGCTCGACAACGTCGAGAAGGGGTCGGAGACGCCGTTCGCGCGGGTCAGGCTGACGCGGAAGAAGTAGCCCCGCCGAGGGCCGCGCGCCGCGCGGCCCTCTCCGCGCCGCGGCCGCCGCGGGAACGCTTCCCCTCGACGGCGGCGCGGAAGCGTCTCGGGCACGGGCGATCGGCGGCGCCCCCGCGGCGCGCGACATCGGCCCGCGGCTGTTTGAAATCGAACGCGCGACTGTCATACATTCACGCATCCGCGCGACGCGGCGCCGGAGGCCACGATGCCCGGACCAGAAGACCGCCCGCAGCAACTCTCCGAAATCCGCACCATCGCGACGAACGACTTCTTCCTGCCGGAGGAGTTCTCGCGGCTGCGCGAGGTCGCCTACAACCTCTGGTGGAGCTGGACCCCCGAGGCGCGGATCCTCTTCTCGACGATCTCCCCCACCCTCTGGTCGCGCTACCGCAACCCGGTGGAAGTGCTGATGCAGGTCGAGCCTTCCTACTGGGAAACGCTGCAGATGTCGAACGCCTTCCAGATCGGGTACGAGACCGTCGTGGCGGCGCTCGACCGCTACATGGGACGGCCCGAAACCTGGTGGTTCAACCGCCGCTTCCCCGACCATCGGGGCGGCCCGGTCGCCTACCTTTCGACCGAATACGGCCTGCACGAGAGCCTCGGCATCTACTCCGGCGGCCTCGGCGTCCTCTCCGGCGACCACTGCAAGGCGGCGTCCGACCTCGGCCTGCCGTTCATCGCCGTCGGCCTCAACTACCGCCGCGGCTACTTCCGCCAAACGGTGGACGCCGAGGGGCGCCAGCAGCACTTCTATCCCGACTTCGATCCCTCGCGCCTGCCGATGATGCCGGTGGCCGGCGCCTACGGGCGGCCGCTGATCGTCGGCGTCCCGCTGCTCGACCGGAAGGTCCACCTGCTGGTCTACAAGGTCCAGGTCGGGCGGATTCCGGTGCTGCTGCTCGACTCCGACCTGCCGCAGAACGAGCCGCACGACCGGCCGATCACGCACATCCTCTACGTCCGCGGGCGCGAAATGCGCCTCTGCCAGGAGATGGTCCTCGGCGTCGGCGCGGTGAAGGCGCTCCGCGCGCTGGGCATCGACCCCGGCGTCTGGCACATCAACGAAGGGCACTCGGCGCTGATGGTCCTCGAGCGGGTGCGCGAGGAGATGCAGCGCGGCGAGCCGCTCCCCCGCGCGCTCGAGCAGGTCCGCTCCAACATCGCCTTCACCACCCACACGCCGGTCCCCGCGGGGAACGAGATGTTCGACGCCGAGCTGATCCGCCTCTACCTCGGCTCGTGGGCCGTGCAGCTCGGCGTTCCGGCGGCGGAGCTGCTGAAGGTCGGGCAGGTGCACGGCGCCCCGGACGAGCCGTTCAACATGACCGCCCTCGCCCTGCGGCAGTCGAGCTTCCGCAACGCCGTCTCGCGCCGCCACGGAGAGGTCAGCCGCGCGATGTGGAAGGGGCTCTTCCCCGGCGCCGAGCCGCCGATCACCTCGGTGACCAACGGCGTGCACGTGAAGACCTGGATCGGCTCCGAGCTCCGCGACCTGCTGCAGCGCGTCTTCGGCGCCGACTGGGAGCGGGCCGCCGAGGAACCGGCGCGCTGGGAGACGTTCGACGCGCTCGTTCCCGACGACGAGCTGTGGGCGGCCCACAACGCGCAGAAGCGGCGCCTCGTCCGCGCCGTGCGCGACAGCCTGCGGCGGATGTACGCGCGGCAGGGCGCCGGCCCGCGGCAGCTCGCGGCGGTGGACCACTGCCTCGCCCCGACGGCGCTGACGATCGGCTGCGCGCGGCGCTTCGCCACCTACAAGCGGGCCTGGCTGCTCTTCCGCGACCTGCAGCGGCTGAAGCGGATCCTCGGCGACGAGGACCGCCCGGTGCAGTTCCTCTTCGCCGGGAAGGCGCACCCCGCCGACCTCGCCGGGCAGGACGTCATCGCCCAGATCTTCCGCCTCTCGCAGAGCGACGGGATGCGCGGGCGGGTCGTCTTCCTCGAGGACTACGACCTCTACACCGCCCGCCTGCTGGTCCAGGGGGTGGACGTTTGGCTGAACAACCCGCGCCGCCCGCTGGAGGCTTCCGGCACGTCGGGACAGAAGGCCGCCGTCAACGGCGCGCTCAACCTGTCGGTGCTCGACGGCTGGTGGATCGAGGGGTACCGCCCGGACCTCGGCTGGGCGATCGGCCGGCTGGAGGCGATCGGCAACGACGAAGCGCAGGACGCCGAGGACGCGGCGTCGCTCTACGACCTGCTGGAGCGGGAAATCGTGCCGATGTTCTACGACCGCGGGCAGTCGGCGACGCCGCGGCGCTGGGTCGCGGCGATGAAGGCGTCGATCCGCGAGCTGCTGCCCCGCTTCAGCGCCAACCGGATGGTCCGCGAGTACGCCGAGGCGGCCTACGCCCCGTTGGCCGCGGCCGAGCGGGAGCGGCAGCCGCGGTAGCGGCGGCGGGGCGTCTCACCAGTCGCGGTAGTAGGTGCTGCCGTCGGCGGACAGGTCGCTCGACGTGGAGAAGACGTCGTAGAGGTCGTCGCACGAGTCGTTGCGGGTGTCCTTGTCGTCGTTGTAGCCGCGGCAGCTCCACTCCGCGAGGCCGGTCGTCGGATCGACCGGGATCTTCCGCAGGAACTTCGTCTTCTGCGCCGGCTGGTCGGCGGCGGTCTTCACCGCCACGCCGTCCACCAGCATCTGCAGGTCCTTCGGGTACATGTTCCAGGCGAGGTCCCACGGCTCGATCTCGCCGAGCTGCGCCGCGTCGTGGTAGCGGTCGATCGCGCTCCGCATCTCGGCGAGGGCGCGCCGGAGCTGCAGCTCCTTGACCGCCTGCATCCGGTGATGGACGTAGGGGATCGCGAGCCCGGCGAGGATCACGAGGAGCGCGGCGACGAGCGCCAGCTCGAGGTAGGTCATGCCTCGCTGGTCCCTCATCGCCGTCCCTTCCCCGCCGCCGGCGACGACTTGCCGACGATCTTGTTCCAGAGCTTCTTGAGCGGCGAGGCGTGCTTCGCGCACGGCGGGGGCTCGGTCCCTTCCTTGAAGTTCTCGAGCACCTTCGTCGGGCAGCGCGGCGTCGCCTTCCCGCCGGTCTCGGCGCAGACCTCGACTTGGTGCATTCCCTCGGGCGCCGCGGGCAGCTCGGAGAGCAGGCGCGGCCCGACGCTCTCGATCAGCCGCTTGACGACCGGCACCGCGGCGCCGGCGCCGGTCAGCTTGGCCGGCTTGTCGTCGTCGCGGCCGATGTAGACGACGACGACGGCGTCTCCCGAGGCGAGGACGAACCACGCGTCGCGGCCGTCCTGCGTCGTGCCGGTCTTGCCGGCGACGCGCGCCCCCTGAAGCAGCGGCGCGAGTTCCTTCGCCGTGCCGCGCTCGACGACGCCGGTCAGCGCGTCGAGCACCATGTAGCACGCGTCCGCGGGGAGCGTCCGCTCGGCGGGGGCGACGCGGACGAGCGGGATCGTCGAGCCGGCCTCCCCCGTCCGCGCCGACGCGACGAGCGACGGCGGACGGCGCTCGCCGAGCGCGGCGATCGTCGCGTAGCCCGCGGCGAGGTCGAGCGGCGTCACCTCCCCCGCGCCGAGCGCCAGCGCCGGCTGCGCGGGAAGATGTCCTTCGAGTCCCGCGCGGTGCGCCCACTCGACGACCGTCGCCGGGCCGACCGCGAGGCCGACGCGGGCCATCGGCACGTTGAGGCTCTGCTCGAGCGCCTGGCGCACCGTCACCGGGCCGCGGAACTGATGGTCGTAGTTCGAGGGACGCCACTCGCCGGCGGCGGTCGGCACGGCGAGCGGCGTGTCGCTGACGACCGACGACGGCGAGAAGGCGCCGACGCCGAAGGCGGCCAGCGCGACGAACGGCTTGAAGGCCGATCCGGGCTGGCGCCGCGCGTCGAGCGCGCGGTGGAAGCCGCCGCGCACGCCGCGCCGCCCGCCGACCAGCGCCAGCACCTCGCCGGTGCGCGGCCGCACGATCACCACCGCCCCTTCGAGCGGGGCGCGCGACGGCTCCTTCGCCTCGAGCTCGGTCAGCCCCTCGTCGAGCGCGCGGCGCGCCGCGGCCTGCAGCTCGACGTCCACGGTGGTGAAGACCATCGCCCGCGCCTTGCCGGGGCGCGGCTCCCAGCCGCGGGCCACGAGTTCGCGGCGCGCGGCGTCGAGGACGTCGCCGGCCGGGTCGAGCGGATCGGAGAGCGGCGCGACGCCGAGCGGCGCCGCGGCCGCGGCCTGTTCCTCCATCGGCGTGATGTAGCCGAGCTCGCGCATCCGGGCGAGGATCCGCGCCATGCGCGCCTGCGCCTCGCGCGGGTCGCGCCGCGGATCGAAGCGCCCCGGCGAGGCGATCATCCCCGCCAGCATCGCCTCCTGATTGAGCGCGAGGTCGTCCACGTTGCGGCCGAAGTAGTGCAGCGCGCCGGCCGGCATGCCGACGACGGAGACCGCGCCGCGCTGGCCGAGGTAGACCTCGTTGAGGTAGATCTCGAGCAGCCGCTCCTTGGTGATCTTCCGCTCGACGTAGGCCGCGAGGAGCGCCTCGTGCGCCTTGCGCGCCAGCGTCCGCTCGCGCCCCACGACGCGGTTCTTGATCACCTGCTGGGTGATCGTGCTCCCGCCCTGCATCTGCCCGCCGCGCAGGTCGGTCCAGGCCGCGCGCAGCAGCCCGACGGGATCGACGCCGCGGTGCTGCAGGAAGCGCGAGTCCTCGGCGGCCATCACCGCTTGGATGAGGCGGCGCGGATAGGCGGAAAGCGGCAGCGGGCGCCGCTCGGCGAGCACCGGCCCGCGGAAGGCGCCGAGGCGCACCGGCTCGAGCGCGAACGCGTCGAGCGCGCGGCCGTCGGCGGCCGCGAGCGAGGCGACGCGTCCGGCGTCGAAGCCGACGCGCGCGAACCCTTCGTCCACCGGGCCGCGCGGCCCGACGTGGGCGCGGCGGTAGACCTCGAGCGTCGCGCCGGAGCGCCGGTACTCGCCGGGGTCGCGCGGCGTGCGCGCGACCGGCCGGTAGGAGAGCGAGCGCAGTTCCCGTTCGAGCTCGTCGGCGTCGGCGGCCTGCCCGGGAACGAGCGCGCGCGGCGCGGCGAGGAGCTCGACCGGCAGGTCGCCGGGATCCTCGCGCAGGATCGCCGCGGCGACCTTTCCCGCGTTGTCGAGGATCATCCAGCCCCAGACGAGAAGCGACGCGGCGAGGGCGCCGGCGGCGAGCAGGCGGACGGCGAAGCCGCCGGACGAACGGGCCTTCCGGCCGCGCCGCCTTCCGGACGGCTTCTCGTTGCGCCTGCGCGGCGACCTCTCGCCCAACGTCCCTCCCAGCGCTTGAGACTAAACTCGTTCGCCGCGGCGCGCGACGCCCG
>JAJFTU010000045.1 GCA_021372775.1 bacterium
TTCACCAACGGCTGTTTCGACTTGCTGCACGCCGGGCACGTGCGCCTGCTGGCCGCGGCGCGCCGCGCGGCCGACGCGCTGATCGTGGGCGTCAACACCGACGCGTCGGTGCGCCGCCTCAAGGGGCCCGAGCGGCCGATCGTGCCCGAGGCGGAGCGCGCCGAACTGCTCGCCGCGCTGGAGGCGGTGGACCGCGTCGTGCTGTTCGACGAGCCGACGCCGCTGGAGACGATCCTCGCGATTCGTCCGGACGTGTTGATCAAGGGCGCCGACTGGGCGGAGGACGCGATCGTCGGGGCGAAGGAAGTCAAGTCGTGGGGCGGCCGCGTCGTCCGCGTCGAGTTGCTCGCGGGCGCTTCCACGACGTCGTTGGTCGAGCGAATCCGTTCCCGTCTCGCGCGACGCCCGTAGGGGCGGCTGGCGCGCTCCGATGACCGTCGGAACGACGGCGCCGCCACCGCGCCTGCCGCCCGACTCGATTTCCGCGCAATCCTGCCTTTCACGACGAAAGGCAAGGTTACGCGAGGTCCACGTCGGGAGGCAGGCGCGGTGGAGTCTTGAGCGGTCCTGCGATCGTCGGGACGCGCCAGCCTCCCCTACGGCGTCGTAAGGTTGCGCGAGGTTCACGTCGGGAGGCAGGCGCGGTGGTTTCTTGAACTCTCCGACGATCTGATCGGCGCGCCAGCCTCCCCTACGGGGTCAGTCGGCGATCCAGACGTCGTTGCGGACGGTCAGCTCGTGGTCGTCGATCAGGACGCGGCGGCCGCAGCCGCCGGGGCGGAAGTCGGCCACGATGTCCACGTGCTGCGCGGAGCGGTTGAGGATCCCTTGCTCGACCAGCGCCTCGACCCGCGCGCGCCCCTCCGGCGTGCCCGGCTCGGCCTCGAAGCAGTCCTCGTAGCTCGCGCCGATCGCGACGTGCAGCGTGCCGCCGACCTTCTCGACCAGCAGCGGGTGCTTCAGCACGCGGTCCAAGCCCGGGTTCATGCCGAGCGCGATCTCGCCCAGCCGGTGCGACCCCGCGTCGGTCTCGATGATCGCCGCGAGATGCTCGTGTCCGACCTCGGCGTGGTAGGCGACGATCTTCCCGCCCTCGAAGCGGAGGAAGATCCCGCGGATGTCGTTCCCGCCGTAGTTCACCGGCAGGTCGATGAAGATCTCGCCTTCGGTCCGCCGGGCGTCGGGGCTGGTGAAGACCTCGCCGTCGGGGAAGTTGCGCAGGCCGTAGGAGAGGCGCGGCAGGCTCGGCTCGATCCCCAGCCGCAGCGTCAGCTCCCGCTTCTCGCGCGGGTGCTCGGTCACGACCGTCACGGTCTTCCCCTGCTTGAACAGCGGGGCCAGCCGCTCTTCGGCCGCTCGGAGCGGCCGCGGGTCGGTCGTCGACGCGCGCACGAGGAACCGCGTGTAGTCGTCGAAGTCGATCCCCTCCATCCGCGCGAAGCCCGGCGTGGGGAAGAGCGTGATCACCCACGGCTTGCTCAGGCGGACGTCGGCGAACGGCCGGTCGGCGCCGGCGAGCGCCTGCGCCTGCGGCGCCGAGAGGCCGGCGAAGAGGGTCGGGTCCTCGGCGCCGAGCACCTCGACGTACTTCGTCATCGACTCGTACCGCGCGCGGTGCCACTCCGGCACGCGCTCGAGCTGCCATTGGTTGCCGTGCCGCCCCATCGCCGCCGACCAGACGCGGCCGCGGTCGTTGTTCGGCGGGACGAGCAGCACGTCGGGGACGGCGCCTGCCTCGAGGACCTTCCGCTCGAGGACCGCCATCAGCGGCCAGCAGATCCGCTCTCCCTTGATCATCACCCGGTCCTCGGGGACGATCCCGCCGAGGGAGTGTTCCAGCAAGAACGACGCCCAGGTCTCGAGGTCCTGGGCCGCGACGGTCGGCTCGAGCATTTCTTCTCCTTCGCTGCGTGGGGCGCGCCGATTATCCCCCGTCAGATCACGAGCGCGTACCCCAGCTTGACGAAGAAGGTCCGGTCCCGCATGTCGCGCGCCTGCCAGTCCAGCCCCTCCCGCGTGTCCGAGTAGCCGACGAAGACCATCGTCTGCGGGTTGACCTTGTAGGAGAGGAGGTACTGGCCGAACAGCTCGTCGTCGCGCGCGTCGTACCCGGGCCCGTAGAGGGCGATGTTCCGGTCGATCAGCGTCCGCTGCAGGATCGCCCGCGCGAAGAAGCGGTTCGTGAACTGGTAGATCAGCCGCGCCTGCGAGAGGTTGGCCCGGTAGAGCCACGCGCCGTCGCGCGAGAGGCGCTCGAACGTGTGGTCGAGCTGCAGGTAGAAGTGCCGCCCGACGTTGATCGTCGCGCCGGGGGTGACCGCGAGCACGCGCCCGGCGCGCACCGCGTCGTAGTCCACGCCGGGACCGTACTGCAGGCCGAGCGAGGCGGTGAGGTCCCCGGTCGGGCGGAAGTTGAAGAACAGATAGCTCTGGCCGGTGTCGAAGTCCTTGCCGCCGTAGCGGGTCGCGCTGTAGTCCTGCTCGAGCGTGAGCGAGCTCTGCAGCGGTCCCTCGTAGCGCACGTAGATCTCTCCCTCGCGCCCGAGGTAGTCGCCGTGGTCGGTCTGGATCGCGGCGTTGCTCGTGCCGATCCGGATCCGGTTGTACCAATGTCCGGCGCCGTTCCAGAAGACCCGCTCGCCGCCGGCGTAGACGTTGCGCGTCCCGACCTGGGGCATGAACCCGGCGTCGCCGCGGAAGCGCCCGCCGCGATAGGTCGAGCCGACCCAGTAGTTCCAGTCGCGCGCGGTGTGGTCGAACTCGACGTTGTTCACCACGCCCCCGAACGGCGCCTGCGGCTGCCCGTAGGCCGCCGCGGTCTCCGCGGGGTAGAGCGTGTCGGAGGCGAGCGTCTGGAAGCTGATCGAGTTCTTCTCGCTGACGCGGACCGAGCCGTCGAATCCGAAGACCCGATTGCGGTAGCCGTCCCCCTCGCGGCTCGTCAGCAGCGCGCCGACGGCCGACGACTCGCCGACGTCGCGCCGCCAGCGGAGCACCGCGGTCGTGTTCTCCTGGTCGAGCGACGTGCCGTCGGAGTCCTGCGCGCCGGGGAAGATCAGGTTCGTCGCGCGGTCGCGCGCGACGAAGGCGCCGAAGGCGTTCGCCCCGTCCTTGCCGCTGACCTTGACGCCCCACGCCGGGTCGGCGACGGCGCGCGTGTAGACGACGCGGAACGGCGTGGCGAAGAAGTCCGCCCCCTCGAGGAAGAAGGGGCGCTTCTCGGCGTAGGAGAGCGCGAACTGACGGTTGATCGAAAGCTGCGCGGCGTCGGCCTCGATCTGCGAGAAGTCGGGGTTGAGCGCGAGGTTGAGCGAGAGGTTCGGCGTCGCGCTCCAACGCGCGGACAGGCCGAGGTCCCCCTTCGCCTTGCCGTTCGTCATCCGTCCGGCGGGGTAGTCGGGGTTCGCGTCGGCGCGGGTTGCGGTCAGCGTCGGGTCGAACTCGAGGTTCCGCCCCGGCTTCATCGCCGCGAAGCCGGAGATCGTCCCCGCCTGGCAGAAGTAGCAGGGGCGGTCGCGGTCCTTCGGCACGCTCCGCAGCTTGTGCATCACGTCGCGCGGCCAGGCGCGGTAGAGGATCACGCCCCAGGTCTGCTCGCCGTCGCCGCGCGGGAAGCGGAGCGAGCTGAACGGGATCGCCATCTCGACCACGTAGCCCTCGCCGGTGATCCGCCCCGCGGCGCGCCAGATCGCGTCCCAGGTGAAGTCCTCGCCGGGGGCGGCGGAAACCGACGTCGTGCCGCCGCCGCCGCCGAACTCGCTCGCGCTGGCGTCCATCTGCACGCCCATCGGGTTGACCATGAACTCGAAGCCGCGCCGGCCGTCGTGGAACGGATCGACGAGGACGCCGATGTAGTCGTTGCGGAAGACCTGGTCGCGGTCGGCGACGTGGGCGCGGATCTTCTTCGGCTCGGGGTCGAAGGCGCGGCAGCCGACGTAGAGGTTCGTCTCGTCGAA
>JAJFTU010000046.1 GCA_021372775.1 bacterium
CCGTCGTCGCAAGCGTCGGCGGGAAGGAACACGACCCCGACCATCACGGCGAACGGCTGGCGCTGGTGGTAGTCCATCGCCTCCGCTCGCAGTTCGTTGTCGATGCGGGTGTAGTTCTTCGTGTAGCGGTTGGTCTTGGGATCGCGGAAGTTCAGCGTCTTGATCGAGACGCCGAGACCGAGTCCGAGCTCCGGCGTGCTGTAGTTGACGTCGAGCTTCTTGACCCCCTTGGCGGTGCGGGCGCGCGACTCCTGCTGGCACCCTTGCTCGTCGGGGAGAATGCCGGGGAAGGCGGGCCGGAGAGCGTTGGCGAAGAGCGTGGCCAGCTCCCGCGAGAGCCGCTCCGCGAAGTTCTTCTTGTCCGGTCTCTTGGCGTCCTTGCCGGGCGCCGCGATGCCGTCGAGGATTGCGGCGAGAGGCCTGTCGGCGTTCGTTCCGTCCTTCTCTCTTCCTGCGGTCATCGCTCTCCCTGCGTCGTCGCCCCTCTCAGCCGGTGGCCATGTCGAAGCGCGGGGCGCGTTTGGTCATCGACCCCAGGTGCGCGCGCAGCGCTTCCGCGAACTCGCGGGGGAAACGGAGGTTCCCCTTCTCGAGCCTGCTCAGGAAGCCGGCCGTGGCCTTCGCGGAAAGGGGTTTGGTGGGGAACTGCAGAAACTCCGCCAAGGGCGGGCGCGGCGCGACGATCGGGAAGGCGCTGACTTCGACTTCCCATCGCCGCCCCGCGGCGCCGCACGCGGCTTGGGGCCAGCCCCGCCCTTCGACGAGCGGCCGCCGTTCCGGCTCGCCGCTCGTTGCGGGGGAGTTGATCGATGCGGCGAGCCGCGCGCCGACCCATTGGGCGACGTTCACGCTCACGGCGTTGCCGACGAGAGTCCAGCGATACGACTTCCGCTTCACCGACTCGGCCGGCGTCGTCCAATCGACGTCGAAACCTTGGAGCCGCTCCGCGTCGCGGATGTCGGGCGTGACGATTGAATTGTCCGGCATCCACAGCGCAGGCGGCGACGGGATGCCGAGACCGGAGCCGGTCTTCAGCGTCGGGACGGCGTCTACGGCCCATCCGAGACCGCGCAGGCCTTCGGTCCAGTAGAAGCCGCAGGCGCGTCCGTCGCGCGGCGGGTCTTCGGGGACGCCCGCGTCGAGACCATGCAGCGCCGCGGCGGGATCGTCCACGCGCGACGCGATCATGATGACCCGCTGCCGTCGCTGTGGGAGGCCGAACGCCCGCGAATCGACGACGCGGTAGGCCCACGCGTACCCCAGCTCCTCGAAGGCGGCCACGATGTGGGCCATGGCCGTTCCTCGCCGGAGCTGCAGCATGAACGGCACGTTCTCGAGCATCACGCGCGGAACGTCGTGCGTTCGCAGGAGCCGGAAGACCTGATCGACGAGGCCCGAACGAGGGCCGCCGATGCCGCGCGTCGCGCCGGCTTGCGAAAGATCCTGGCAGGGGAAGCCGCCGGCCAGCATGTCGAGCCCCGCGGGGAGCGACTTGATCTCGCGGACGTCCGCGACGAGCGGAACCTGCGGGAACCGCGCCGCGAGCACCGCCTGCGCCGCGGGGTCGATCTCGCAGAGCAGCTCGGCGTGGTGCCCGGCGCGCTGGAGGCCGAGTTCGATGCCGCCGACGCCCGCGAAAAGTCCCGCGACGCGCAGCGCGCGCGCGGCAGGGGCCTTCCGCTGGACGTTACGCGACTTCGGCGACATCAGTTCACCCGAGATTGGACGACGCTCGAGAGTTTAGCACCCCGGCGGAGAGTTCTCGAGAGCATGGCGTCTCGGCGTCCCGTTCGCGCAACGCCGGACCGCTACTGCGCGCTCGTCTGGTCGGGCGAGGCGTCGGCCGAGGAGGGGAACTCGGCGCCGGTGTAGGTGCGCTTGAGGTCCACGTGGCCGGCGAGGCTCTCGCGGGGATGGCCGTCGAGGAGGAGGCCGACGCGCTTGATCTCGGGCATCGAGGCGGTGAGGGAGCGGGCCAGGGCGCCGACGAGGGACAGCTCCTCGTCCGCGCCGACGCCGGCGACGGAGGCCGCGTCGAGGTCGATCCAGGCGACGCCCGCGGTCGTGACGTGCACGGCGCGGAGCCGGGGGATCTTGCGCGTCGGGGTCAGGGCGTCCTTCGCGTCGGGGACGCCGCCGAGGACGAGCTGCGCGATCTGGCGCGCGCGGGCGCCGGGCGCGGGGAGGTCGTCGATCTCCGCCTCCACGGGGACGAGCGCGAACTCCTCGGTCGCGGCGCGCTGGAAGATCGTCGCCTTGCGGCGCGCGGGCGCGCCGGTCGTCGCCGGGGC
>JAJFTU010000047.1 GCA_021372775.1 bacterium
AGTAGAGGTCGTTGAACGTCGGCGCCTTGAAGCCGGTGCCGTAGCTCGCGCGCAGCCGCGTCTTGCCGTCGGCGAACTTGTAGGCCGCCGTGGCGCGGCCGGTCGTCTTGCCGCCGAAGACCGAGTGGTCGTCGCGCCGCAACGCCCCGGTGAGGAACACCCGGCCGTTCCACGACCATTGGTTCTGCACGAAGACGGACGCGATCCGCGCCGTCTGGTCGAAGTTGCCTTGGCTGTCCCCGCTGCGCCGCTCCCAGGACAGGCCCGCGGACAGCGTGTCGCTCTTGGCCAGCTTGAAGTCGCTCTGGGCGAGGACGCTGACGTTGCGCCCCTTGATGTCGTAGACGTTGTAGACGTTGTCCGGATCCTCGCCGACCAGCTTCTCGTCGCTGATCCCGGCGCGCAGCGTCTGGGTCAACCACTCCGTCGGCGCGAACGTCGCGCCGAGCGAGCCGATCGTCCGCGTGCGGGTCTGCTCGTAGTTCGGGGCGGGGATCGGGCCGGCCATGAAGTCGTAGCCGTCGGGATGAGACGTGGCGTGGACGCGGTGGAACGTGGCCTCGATCCGCCCGTCGTTCAGCTTCCAGCCGAACAGGGCGCTGGCCGAGTCGCTCTCGTAGGGGAACTTCTTCTCGTCGCCGGCCGCGGCCGCGGCGAGGGAATAGCCGGGCTGCCGTTCGTGCGCGGCCGAGACGTGGTAGTCGAACCGCCCCTCGCCGCCGTCGGCGCCGGCCGCCGCGCGCCACGACCCGGCCGTGCCCCCCTCGAGGGAGACGTCGCCGCGGGCCCCGGGGGCGCCGCGCCGGGTCACGATGTTGATCACGCCGCCGATCGCCTCGCTGCCGTAGAGCGAGCTCTGCGGCCCGCGCAGGATCTCGATCCGCTCGATCTGCTCGGCGCGCAGGTCGGCGAAGTCCACCTCGCCCGAGGCGGGGCTGTTGATCCGCACGCCGTCCACCAGGACGAGCGTGTGGGCCGAATTGGCCCCGCGGAGGAACACCGTCGCCGTTCGCCCCGCGCCGCCGCTCTGGACGACGTCCACGCCGGGGAGCGCGCGCAGGAGCTCGAACGTCGAGGTCTTGCCGGAGGCGGCGATCGTCGCCGCGTCCACGACGGTGACCGAGCTGCCGACCTGGTCGGCGGGGGTCGCGGTCAGGTTGGCCGAGACGACGACCTGCTCGGTCAAGTCGGTCGGCAGGATCGCCGCGGCGTCGGGCGAGGCGGAACTCTGCGGCGCCGCCTGCGGCGCGGCGAGCGTCGGCGCGGCGGCGAGCAGGACGGAGGACGCGAGGACTACGACGTGCGGAAGACGGGCGGTCAGGCGCCCAGAAGGCATGGCCGGTCTCCTTTCCCCCCCGCGGGGGCAAGAGAAGAAGAGGACTGCGTGGCCCGGCCAGGTCTCCTGGCTGACGTTCATCCTACTCGCCGCGCCTTCCCGCCTTCCGGCAGTGGCCGGCGCCGAACCATCGGCGCCTTGGCGGCTTTCGTCCCGTTCACAGTCGCGGGGCGGCGGGAGATTCACACTCCCTTCCCTTGGACCGGGCATTTGTGGCGTCCGCGGGCGAATTCCCGCGAACGGGCGCATTCTACGCTCGTCGCGCGACGCCGCCATCGATCGGGGGCGGGAACGGCGGCCTTGGGCCGCGCCTCCCGCGAAACTATTTCGCCCCAATCCTTGACAGCACCTAGGTCGTTCCCTAGAATCCCGCGATTGTGCGCCCCCGACCGGCCTCAAGGCCGCGACGGGAGCCTTCTCGACAGACGAACGGCCGCGCCCGTCCAGCATGGATCCGGCGCGGTACGCGTCGGGCAGGATCGCCCGGCCAGCAACCAAGCTCGATGCGGGGTTCCGCCTGCGCCCCGCGGGAGCGGTTGCACCAACGGCCGCCGGGCGGCACGCGCCGCGATTGCGGCGCCCGCGCAACCAGCAGGTCAGGATTCGGGTCAACCCGATCCCCGGCGGCGTGCGCGCTCGTCGGGCAACGGAGAGGCGAGCAGTGCCGACGATCAGTCAATTGATCCGCGTTGGACGGGCGGAGATTCGCTCCAAGACGGCGAGTCCGGCCCTCCAGGCCTGCCCCCAGCGGCGGGGCGTGTGCACGCGCGTCTACACGACGACGCCCAAGAAGCCGAACTCGGCGCTGCGCAAGGTCGCGCGCGTTCGGCTGACGAACGGCATCGAGGTGACCGCGTACATCCCCGGCGTCGGCCACAACCTGCAGGAGCACTCGATCGTGCTCATCCGCGGCGGCCGCGTGAAGGACCTTCCGGGCGTGCGCTACCACATCGTGCGCGGCACGCTGGATGCCTCCGGGGTCGACGGGCGCCGCCAAGGGCGCTCGAAGTACGGCGCCAAGCGCCCGAAGTCGTAGGAAAAATTGATCGAGGCCGGCGAGCGCCGGCCCGCCCAAGCCCCTTGGGGGAAGTGAAGATGCCGAGACGCCGCGAAGTTCCCGAAAGGCCCTGCCCGCCGGATCCGATCTACGGATCCCCGCTGGCGACGAAGTTCATCAACGCCATCATGCGCGACGGCAAGCGCGGCGTGGCGGTGGCGATCTTCTACTCCGCGATGGAGAAGATCCAAGAGAAGACGCAGGACGATCCTCTCAAGGTCTTCAAGCGCGCGGTCGAGAACGTCAAGCCGGTGATGGAAGTCAAGTCGCGCCGCGTCGGCGGCTCGAACTACCAGGTCCCGGTCGAGGTCGCGCCGAAGCGCCGCCTGAGCTTGGCCATGCGTTGGCTGCTCGGCTACGCCGCCGACCGTCCCGAGCGGACCATGGTGGACAAGCTGGCCGGCGAACTGATGGACGCCTCCGCGGGCCGCGGCGGGGCCATCAAGAAGAAGGAAGACGTTCACCGCATGGCCGAGGCCAACAAGGCCTTCGCCCACTACCGCTGGTGAGCCGAACCGCGCTGCATTCGGTCAACGAAGCCCGGCGCCCCTGAGGCGCACCGCCCCGAGCGGAGGCAGGACGATATGGCGAAGGAAAAGTTCGAGCGCACGAAGCCGCACGTGAACGTGGGGACGATCGGCCACGTGGACCACGGCAAGACGACGCTGACGGCGGCGATCACGATGACGCTGGCGAAGCGGAACCCGAAGATCCAGGTCCGCTCGTTCGACTCGATCGACAACGCGCCGGAAGAGAAG
>JAJFTU010000048.1 GCA_021372775.1 bacterium
GTCCGGCCGCACGACGGGCAGGCGATGAACTCCGCCCGCTCGAGGCGGCGGCGCGAGGCCTGCAGCACGTCGTGGGCCAGCTTCGCCGCGGCCGCCGCGTCGGCGCCGGCGGGAACGCGCAGCGCGTCGCCGAGGCCGTCGATGAAGAGCGACGACACGCGGCCGGCGAAGCCGAGGCGCGGATCCTCCGCGGCCGCCGGACGGTCGGAGACGACCAGCGGCAGGCGCGCGCCCGCGGCGTCGAGCGCCGCGGCGAGAAGACGATTCGCGCCGACGACGTCGAGCCGCGCGCCGGGGACGAGCCCGACCATCACCCGCGGCGCGCAGCCGGCGACGCGGCGCGCGAAATCGACGATCGACGCCGCCGCGCCGCCGTCCCGCGCGGTTCCTGCGACGCGCCCGCCGCCGACCCGCGCCGTTGCGTCGGCGCGCCCGCCGCCGTCCCGCGCGGTTGCGTCGGCGCGTCCGCCGCGCGGCGCCGCGCCCGGAACGGCGAGCGGGCCGTCCGCCGGCAGCAGGAGCAGCAGCGGCAACCCCGCCCATTCGGCGAGGCGCGCCGGATCGTCGCGTTCCGGTTCGTAGACCAGCCCGACGCGGTCGGCCCCCGCGCGGAGCGCGCGGGCGAAGTCGGCCTCGCCGACGAGTCGCCGCGCCGCGCCGGCCAGCGTCACGCCGCGCGCCGGACCGCCCTGCGGCAGCTGCTTCAGCGTCGCCAGCGCCTCGCCGGCGCGCGCCGGATCGTCGAGAAGCACGTCCACCAGCTCGATCGCCGGGCGCGCGGCGAGGAGCGCGGCGACCGCGCGCCCGTCGGCCGGCGTCGTCGTCGCCTCGACGCGCGGCGGCTCGTCGGCGCCGTAGGCGACGCCGCCGACCTCGACGCGGGCGACGGAGCGCCGCGCGTAGACGCACGGATCGCGCCGCTCGGTCAGCTCCAGGCGCTCCGGCTCGGCCGTCGCGGCGACGGCGTGGAGCCGCACGATCTCCCGCCCCGCGGGAACTTCGTTCAGCGGATCCTCGGTCAGCGAGACGCGGATCGTGTCGCCGAGTCCGTCCGCGAGCAGCGCGCCGATCCCCGCGGCCGACTTGATCCGGCCGTCGTCGCCCCCCCCGGCCTCGGTCACGCCGAGGTGGAGCGGATAGGCGCCGAGCTGCTCCTCGTCGAGCCGCCGCGCGAGCAGGCGGTAGGCGCGGACCATCACCTGCGGGTTGCTGGACTTCATCGAGATCACGAGGCCGCGGTGGCCGCGGTCCTCGGCGATCCGCACGAACTCCAGCGCCGACTCGACCATCCCGGCCGGGCTGTCGCCGTGGCGCTGGACGATCCGGTCGGAGAGCGAGCCGTGGTTGGCGCCGATCCGCAGCGCGACGCCGAGCGCCTTCGCCCGGTCGACGAGCGGCGCGAACAGCTCGGCCAGCCGCGCGACGTCCTCGTTCCAGCGCGCCTCGTCGTAGGCCTGTCCGCCGACGTTCTTGCGGTCGGCGAAGTTGCCGGGATTGACCCGGACCTTGTCCACGAACTCGACGACCTTGAGGGCGAGGCTCGGGGTGAAGTGGATGTCGGCGACGAGCGGGACGTCCACCCCTTCCCGCTTCATGATCCGGCGGATTTCGGGCAGCGCCTCGGCGTCCGGCTTCGCGGGGACGGTCACGCGCACGATGTCGCAGCCGGCCCGGGCCAGCGCGCAGACCTGGGCCGCGGTCGCGGCCGCGTCGGCGGTGCGCGTCGTGGTCATCGACTGCACCGCGATCGGCCGCGTCCCGCCGATCGTCGTCTTCCCGATCGCGACTTCGACGGCGGCGCGTCGCCGCGCCGCCAGCGGAAAGCGTTCGTCAGTAGCCATACATGTCGACGCCTCGTTCCAGCATCTTCATCTGCCGTTCCCACTGGTACTTCAGGATCAGCATGATCCGGAACGTGACGTCCGCCACCCGGCGATTCGCGGTCTTCCAGTCCTTCTCGATCCGCACCCAGGAGTGGTAGAGCGGCTTGGCGCCGAAACACTTCTGCGGCAGGTCCCAGCGGCCGTCCTTCTCCTGATGCTGGAGGAGCCAGTCCACGTACCCCATCAGCTGCGGGTAGCGGTTGATCAGCCCCAGCCGCGCGAACTGCTCGAGCAGGTAGAGCAGCTCGTCGAGGTTCCCCTGCTCCGCGTACTCCTCGATCGGGCGGAGCTGGATGCCGCCGCCCCGCTCGAGCGTGCCGCGGATCACGCGCACGGAGCCGATCTGCGGCCCGAGCTCCTGGTAGTCGGGGGAGACGACGTAGTCGAAGACCCGCTTCAGCGCGTTGCGCGCCTTGCCGCCGTCGAGCAGCGCCGGGAAGTGGGCGAAGATCCGCAGCATGTAGTGGTCGGGGATGAAGCAGAACCCCTCGCGGAACCCCTCGCGCCGCAGCTGCGGCAACCCCGAGCCGACGAGCTCGACCGGGCGCCGCGAGACCGGGTCGGCGACGAAGGAGGTCGCCCGCTCCAGCAGGTCGGCGACCAGCTCCACGACCTTGCGGTCGTCCACGTAGCCGGCGCGCAGCAGCAGGCCGAGCGCGACGAGACGCATCTGCCAGACGACGTGCCGCTCGCGCAGCGGATCCTGCTTCGCGTACTGCTTGAACTCGAAGAGCGGCATTTCCTTCTTGTGCGCGAGCAGCGACTTCAGCGGCTTGGCGGCCTTCCGGACTTCCTTGGAGTTTTCCTTGTTCCAAGTCAGCTCGAACAGCTGCCAGAGGATCTTCTCCGTGCTGCGGTCGGCCTTGTCCGGCTCGGCGACGATCTTGCCGCCCCACGTCCCGTCCATCCGCTGGAAGCGCAGCTCCGCCTTGGCGGCGGGCCACTTCATCGCTTCGTCGTGGAGGGCGGCGATCTTCGGCTCCGTCGGCGGCAGCGAGTGCAGCTCCGTCAGCAGGCGGAACTTCACCGGGGCGCTCGCGTTGAGCACCAGCCATTCGCTCGGATCGGCGCGGAGGGGCGATTTCCAGTCGGCCATTCCTTCTCCCTGCTTCGAGATCAACAGCGGGCGAGCGGGCGTCCGCCGTCGATGACCGCCGCGAAGCGGCGGAAAACGTTCCACGAATCGTGCGGCCCCGGGGCGCCCTCGGGGTGGTACTGCACGGTGAGGAGCGGCAGCTCCTCGTGGGCGAGCCCCTCGACCGTGTCGTCGTTGAGGCTGCGGTGGGTGACGACGAGTCCCGTGGGCAGGCTCGCCTCGTCCACCGCGTAGCCGTGGTTCTGCGAGGTCACGGCGACCGCGCCGGTCCGTTCGTCGCGCACCGGATGGTTCGTCCCCCGATGCCCGAACTTGAGCTTGTAGGTCCGCGCGCCGAGCGCGAGCGCGGCGAGCTGGTGCCCGAGGCAGATCCCGACGACCGGCGCCCGGCCGATCAGCGCGGCGACCGTCTCGACGATGTCGCCGTAGTGCGCCGGGTCCCCCGGGCCGTTCGAAAGGAAGACCCCCGCCGGACGCATCGCGAGCACGTCGGCCGCGCTCGTCCGCGCCGGGACGACGGTCGGGTCGAACCCCTCGTCCACGAGGAGCCGCAGGATATTCCGCTTGACGCCGAAGTCGAAGGCGACGATCGGCCGCCGCTTAGCCGCGCGCGGCGCGGCGCCGCCGAGCAGCCCGCTCCGCCCCTGCTTGAAGGCGTAGGCCCGCTCGCAGGTGACTTCGCCGACCAGGTCGGCCTGCTCGATCGGCGGCGCGGCCTTGGCGAGCGCGACGGCCTCCTCGGCCGAACGCCCGGCCGCGGTGAGGCAGCCGCGCATCACGCCGCGCTCGCGCAGACGGCGCACCAGCGCGCGCGTGTCGATCCCCGAGAGGCCGGACACGCCGCTCGTCCGCATGTAGGTCGGCAGATCGGCGCGGGCGCGCCACGACGACGGACCTTCCGGCGCGTCGCGGACGATCAGCCCCGCGGCCTGCGGCCGCTCCGATTCCGGATCCTCGTCGTTGACGCCGGTGTTCCCGACGTGGCTCACGGTGAGGACGACGATCTGTCCCCGGTACGAGGGATCGGTCAGAATCTCCTGGTACCCGGTCATCCCCGTGTTGAAGACGACCTCGCCGACGACTTCGCCCGCGGCGCCGAGCGCATGCCCCCTGAAGACCGTTCCATCTTCGAGGGCCAGAATGGCTTCCATCGGGTGAAGGCTCCTCTGCGGCGCGCGCTTCGCGCCCGCCGCCCGGCGCGAAAAAGGGCGAATGATTGTATCGGACCGGGGCGAACGGGGGCAACAACTTGCGCCCGTGGGTTGACACCCCCCGGCGCGGCTGCTACATTTCGCGGCCTGCCGAAGTCGCCCCGCGAAACGGCGCGGCGGAAGCAAGTTTAGGCGCGTAGCTCAGTGGGAGAGCGCTACCTTGACACGGTAGAGGTCGGCGGTTCGAAACCGCCCGCGCCTACCACCCCCTGTTCCGGCAGCACCGCTCCGCCGTAGGCGGGAGCGTCGCCGGGCAGGGTTTGTCGTGTTTTCGGAGGCGTTGTGCCGGATCAAATCCACGTCACGCTTCCCGACGGCCGGGTCGTCGAAGCCGCCGCCGGCGCCGCCGCGAAGGACGTCGCCCGGAGCGCCGCGCTTCCCCGCCTCGCCGACGCCCTGGCCGTGCGGATCGACGGCAAGCCGGCCGATCTGGACCGCGCCCTCTCGTCCGACTGCCATCTCGCGCTGATCCTCCCCGAGGATCCGGACGCGCTGCACATCTACCGCCACACGACGAGCCACCTGATGGCCCAGGCGATCAAGGAGCTCTTCCCCGAGACGAAGATCGCCCAGGGGCCGGCCACCGAGGAAGGCTTCTACTACGACTTCGGCCGCGCGACGCCGTTCACGGACGACGACCTGCCGAAGATCGAAGAGCGGATGCGGGAGATCGTCGCCCGCGCCCTGCCGATCGTCCGCCGCGAGGTCTCCAAGGACGAGGCGCTGCGGCTCTTCGGCGAGGAGCAGGAGCCGTACAAGCTCCACTTCGTGCGCGAGAAGAGCGGCCCGGTCGCCTCGTACTACCAGCAGGGCGAGTTCCGCGACTTCTGCCTCGGCCCGCACCTCCCGAACACGGCCAAGATCGGCGCCTTCAAGCTCCTCTCGGTCGCCGCGGCCTACTGGCTCGGGAGCGAGAAGAACGAGACGCTCTGGCGGATCTACGGCACCGCCTTCCCCACCGAGGCCGAGCTCGAGGCGCACCTGACGCGGCTCGAGGAGGCCAAGAAGCGGGACCACAGGCGCCTCTGCAAGGACCTCGACCTGGTCTCGATCCACGAGAAGGCCGGCGCCGGGCTGATCTTCTGGCACCCGCGCGGCACGATCGTCCGGCGCGAGATCGAGGAGTTCCTCCGCGAGGAGCTGAACCGGCGGAACTACGTCTTCGTGACGACGCCGCACATGTACCGGAACGAGCTCTTCAAGACCTCCGGGCACTACGACTACTACCGGGACAACATGTTCCGGATCGAGACCCCGGAAGAGGAAGAGCTGTTCGCCAAGCCGATGAACTGCCCCGGGCACGTCATGATCTACGACACCGGGGTGCGCTCGTACCGCGAGTTGCCGGTGCGGATGGCCGAGTTCGGCACCGTCTACCGCTACGAGCGGACCGGGACGATGCACGGCCTGTTCCGCGTGCGCGGCTTCACCCAGGACGACGCCCACATCTTCTGCCGCCCCGACCAGATCAACGAGGAGGTCGAGGACCTGCTGGACCTCGTCAAGACCGTCTTCGACGCCTTCGGCTTCGCCGAGCGGCGCTACGAGCTGTCGGTCTGGGATCCGGCGCACCGCGAGAACTACGTCGGCGAGCCGGAGGAGTGGGACGCCGCGGAGAAGGCGCTCAAGGCCTCGCTGGACAAGTTCGGCCTCGAGCACAAGCGCTACGTCGGCGAGGCCGCGTTCTACGGGCCGAAGATCGACGTCAAGGTCTTCGACGCGATCGGCCGCCCGTGGCAGCTCTCGACGATCCAGTTCGACTTCAACCTGCCCCGCCGGTTCGGCATCTCCTTCGTCGACGCCGACGGGCAGCGCAAGACCCCCTACATGGTCCACCGGGCGATCGTCGGCTCGCTGGAGCGGTTCTTCGGCATCCTCGTCGAGCACTTCGCGGGGGCCTTCCCGCCGTGGCTCGCCCCGGTGCAGGCCAAGGTCCTCCCGGTCTCGGAGAAGGTGGCCGAATACGCCGAATCGTTGGGGGCCCGCCTGAAGGCGGCCGGCATCCGCGTCGAGGTGGACCGGCGCCCGGAGAAAATCGGCGCCAAAATCCGCGACGCGGAACTGGAGAAGATTCCGTACATGCTCGTGGTCGGGCCGCGCGAGGCGCAGGCCGACGCCGTCTCCCTCCGCCTGCGCAAAGTGGGCGACCAAGGGACGACGCCCGTCGCCGCCTTCGTCGAGCGGGCGCTCGCCGCGATCAAGACCCGCAGCCTAGAACCGTAACCAAGGAGCCCCAGCAATGCCGAAGCTCAAGACCCACCGCGGGGCGGCCAAGCGTTTCCGCGTGACCGCCAACGGGAAGATCAAGCGGGGCAAGGCCTACAAGAGCCACATCCTCACCCACAAGGACAGCAAGCGGCGCCGCCACCTCGACTTCGACGTGATCCTGCCGGAGTGCGAGGCCCAGGTGGTGCACAAGATGCTGCCCTACGGCCGCCCGTAACGATCGTTCCGCCACCGCGGCCGCGTCCGATCCACGACGCGGCCCCGCCCGCGCGCCGGGATATGCCCGTCCGGCCCGGGCGACCCTGAAACGGGGCCGCAAGCAGCGGCCCGGCGCCCTAGGGGCCGAAGAGGCCCGCGAAAAGCGCAGGAGGATTCAATGCCGAGAGTCAAACGGGGCAACAAGCGGCGCGAGCGCCGCAAGAAGATTTTGGCCCGGGCGAAGGGCTATTACCTCACCAAAGGCAACTGCTATCGCATGGCGAGGGAGCAGGTCGACCGCTCGCTGAACTTCGCCTTCCGCGACCGCCGCCAGAAGAAGCGCCAGTTCCGCTCCCTCTGGATCGCCCGGATCAGCGGCGCCTGCCGCCCGCTGGGGATCTCCTACAGCCGCCTGATCAACGGCCTCGACATCGCCGGCATCATGATCGACCGGCGCGTGCTGGCCGAGATGGCGATGATGCAGCCGACGGCGTTCGCCTCGCTTTGCGAGCGCGCCAAGGCCGCGCTGCCGCAGCCGGTCCAAGCCTGACCGCCTCCGGCAAGCTGCTCTTTCACGCCGCCGCGGCGTCCGGTCTCGAGCCGGCCGTCGCGGCGGAATTGTCTTGGCTGGACATCCCCGTCCTCGAGGCCGCGCGCGGCGTCGTCCGCTTCGAGGCCTCTCCCGAGGAAGCCGCCAGGGCGGCGCTCGCCCTCCGCTCCGCGCCGCGCCTCGCGCTGGAGCTGGCCCGCGGCCTCCCCGTCTCCCCCGCCGACCTCGTCCCCGCCCTCGCCGCGATTCCGTGGGAGGAATGGCTGCCGGCGGAGACGACGTGGGCCGCGCGGGTCGTCGGCACGACGGCCGAGCTCAGGGACGTGCGCTACACGGCGCTGCTGGTCAAGGACGCGCTGCGCGACCGGATGCGGGCCCGCGGACTGCCGTTCCCGGAGGTCGATCCGGAGGCGCCGCAGATCGTCGTCGAGCTGCGCGTGACGTCGAAGCAGGCGACCGTCGGCCTCGACCTCGCCGGGGGCAGCCTCCACGAGCGCGGCACCTTCCGCCGCGGCGAGGCGCCGCTGCGCGAGGACGTGGCGGCCGGCATCTGCGTCCTCGCCGGCCTGGACCGGACGAAGCCGATCCTCGATCCGTTCTGCGGCACCGGCTCGGTGATCGCCGAGGCGGCGTCGCTCGCGCTGCGGCGGCCGCCGCGGCGCAACCCCGCGGCGATGGCGTTGGCGCGCCTGCCGGCGTTCGCCGACGTGGACCTGCGGCGGGTCGTGCTCGAGCTCCGCGCCGCGGCCCTGCCGCCCGAGGCGCCGATCCTCGCCTTCGACCGCCAGCCGCGGATGGTCGGCGAGGCGCGCGCGGCGTTCCGCGCGCAGAAGCTCGACGACGTGATCACGCTGACCCGCGGCGAGGTGGCCGACCTCGAGCTTCCGGACGGTCTCGCGCCGGGGCTGGTCGTCTCGAATCCGCCGTGGGGTTTGCGTTTGGACGCGGACGAGGCGGCCGCGGCGTGGCACGGCCTTGGGCAGTTGGCGCGGCGCGCCCTCGGGGGATGGCGGCTGGCGCTGTTGTCCGGCGCGCCGGAGGTGACGCGCAATCTAGGGTTCAAGGCCTCGCGGCGCTTCCCCGTCGTCGTCGGCGGCATCGAATCGCGGCTTCTGCTCTACGACGTCCACGCCCGTCCCTGACGCCCGGACGGGCGGCCGGCGCGCCCCGATCTTCGCCTCCCCGCTCAACGCCCCTCCGCGTCTCGCGCCCGACGTGGACCTCGCGACGCCTTGCCTTTGCGCCGCCGCGATTAGACCCGTCGATCTCCCGGGGTTTATCAGGCGTAATGCCCGCGCGTCTCGCGGGACGCGCGTCGGGCGACGGGGGCGGCGGCTCCGCCACGGGGCAACGGCTGCGCCGCCGCCCCCGCTCGCCCGACGTGCTGCCGTCTTTGGCTGCGCGCTCTTGGTGGTTGTCCGCGGGGCGGATGGTCCTTCTTGGATGGTCCGTGCGTCTTGTCTCGCCTCGCGTCGCGGCCTTGGTTCGCGGTCGCCACGGCATCCTTCGCGCTGAGGCGTTAGGGCGCGCGTCCATCGATGGTCGCGCGACGCGCGGCGGGGGGCGGCGGCTCCGCGACGGGGCAATGCTCCGCCGCCGCCCCCCCGCCGCGCGACCCGCTCGTCGTCTTCGGCGCCGCGCGTCGATGGGCCCTGCGCGTTGACCGGGGCGGCGATTCCGATGGGCGCCGCGCTTTGACCGGGGCGGGGATGCCGATGGGCGGGTAGGGGCGGCCGGCGCGGCACGATCTTCGTGGCCGCGCTCAACAGGCTTCCGCGCCTGCCGCCCGACGTGGACCTCGGGGATGCTTGCCGTTGAGGTTTTGAAAGGCAAGGCGGCGCTGTGTGCGGATCGGGCGGCAGGCGCGGTGGAGGCGCCGTCGTTCCGACGTGGTGATCGGCGCGCCAGCCGCCCCCAGGGCGACGGCGCGGCCGGCGAGATCGGGCGAGGCGCGGCCGACGGGATCGGCCGAGGGCCGGGCGGCGAGATCGGCCGAGGCCGGGGCGGGGATTGCGTGACGGTACGAAGCGTACTATATCTAATCGTGCCATGACGCCCGCCGCCCCGCTGTCGCCGCTCACGCTCGCCGTCCTCGGGCTGCTCTCGCAGCGGCCGCTCTCGGGCTACGACCTGCGGAAGATCTTCGCGACGACGTCGATGGGGCACTTCAGCTCGAGCCCGGGCGCGATCTACCCGGCGCTGGAGCGTCTGGCGAAGGACGGGCTGATCCGCGGGAAGGACGACGCCACGCGGGAACTGCGGCCGAAGCGGGTCTTCCAACTCACGGCCGAGGGGCGGAAGGTTCTCGCCGCCGATCTTCTCCGGCCGGTCGAGCGGGACGACGTCGTGTGGCGCCTCGACTGCCTGCTGCTCCGCTTCTCGTTCATCGGCGACGTCTGCGGCAAGGCGCGGACGCGCCTCTTCCTGCGGCAGTTCCTCGCCGCGGTCGAGCAGTACCTCGAGGAACTCGCCGCTCAGCGGGCGCAGTTCCGGCAATGCTGCGGCGGGGCGGCGCCGAACGGCCTCTACGCCCTGGAGTACGGCCTCGAGAGCTACCGCACGACGGCCCGCTGGATCCGGCGCGTCCTGCGCGAACTCTCGGCCGATTGAACGTCCGCGAAATCAAGGAGAGCCGCACGTGAAACGACTCGCCGTCTTCCTCCTCGCCGCCGCCTCGCTCTGTCCCGCGTTCGCCGCGCCTCCGGACGCCGGCGCGCCGGGCGCGGCGCCGCTGACCCGCCGTTATCGCGAGGGCGAGGTTCTCGTCTACGCGATGAAGGGCTCGAACGCCGACGACGCGGGAACGCTCGTCTACGAAGCGAAGTGCACGGGGACCGTGGAGCGGGACGCCGCCGGGCGGTTCGTCGAGTCGTTCGCGTGGTCGGACCTCGTGCAGAACGGCGCCGCGGTCCCGTTGAGCGACGACGCGCGCCG
>JAJFTU010000049.1 GCA_021372775.1 bacterium
CCTCAACCGCGCTCCCACCCTTCACCGGCTGGGCATCCAGGCCTTCGAGCCCCTCCTTGTCGAGGGCAAGGCCATCCAGATCCATCCGCTCGTTTGCGCCGCGTTCAACGCCGATTTCGACGGCGACCAGATGGCTGTCCACATCCCCCTGTCCGTCGAGGCCCAGATCGAGGCCCAGACGCTGATGCTGTCAACCAACAACATCCTGTCCCCGGCCCACGGCCGGCCGCTGACCATCCCCAGCCAGGACATGGTCCTGGGCTGCTATTATCTGACGCTCGAGAAAAGGGGCCAGAAAGGGGAGGGCCGGACCTTCGGCTCGCCCGACGAGGTCCTCCTGGCCATGGAGAGCGGGGAGGTCGAACTCCAGTCCGAGATCAAGCTCCGGTTCTCGGGCCCTTTCATGAACCTGGCGACCTTCTATGACGACCAGGCCGTCATGACCTGCCCGATCAACGAGGTCAGCGGCGAGCACGTCGAGACGACCCCGGGCCGGATCATCTTCAACAGCGCCCTCCCCGAGGGGATGCCGTTCATCAACGGCATCTTCCGCAAGAAGGGGCTCGAGAACCTCGTGTTCTACGGCTATCTCCGGAAGGGCCTCAAGCCGACCGTCGAAATGCTCGACAGCCTCAAGGACCTCGGCTTCAAGTACGCCACGAAGGCCGGGTTCTCCCTCGGGATCGACGACTTCGTCATTCCCGGGGAAAAGGCCGCCCTTGTCGATAAAGCCCAGAAGGAGGTCACCGGCATCGAGAGCCTTTACCGCGAGGGGACCATCTCGGCCGGCGAGCGGTTCAACCGGGTCATCGAGATCTGGGGCACGGTGACGGACAAGGTCTCGGCCGCCATGATCGGCGAGATGAAGCGGATCTCGTTCGAAGGCCGCGGGCTCAACCCGCTGTTCGTCATGGCCGACTCCGGCTCCCGGGGCAACAAACAGCAGATCCGCCAGCTGGCGGGGATGCGGGGCCTGATGTCGAAGCCGTCGGGCGAGATCCTGGAGACGCCCATCACCTCCAACCTCAGGGAGGGCCTGAACGTCCTCCAGTACTTCATCTCGACCCACGGCGCCCGCAAGGGCCTGGCCGATACGGCCCTGAAGACGGCCAATTCCGGCTACCTGACGCGCAAGCTCGTGGACGTCTCCCAGGAGGTCATCGTCGACGAGCACGACTGCGGGACCCTTAAGGGCATCAACGTGACGGCGATCGTCGAGAACGGCGAGATCATCGAGCCCTTCATCGACCGCATCGTCGGCCGGACCTCGATCGAGCTGGTCGTCAACCCCGACACGGGGGAGGTCGTCGTCGACATGAACGAGGAGGTCACCGAGGCGGTGGCCCAGCAGTTCCAGAACCTGGGCATCGAGAGGGTCAAGATCCGCTCGGTGCTGACCTGCGAGTCGTCGCGCGGCGTCTGCCGCTTCTGCTACGGCCGCGACCTCGCCACCGGCAAGCTGGTCGAGATCGGCCAGGCGGTCGGCGTGATCGCCGCCCAGTCGATCGGCGAGCCGGGCACGCAGCTGACGATGCGGACGTTCCACATCGGCGGCACGGCGAGCCAGGTCCACGAGGCGAGCTTCGCCGAGGCGCGGAGCGAAGGCACGGTCAAGTACCTCGCCGTCACCGTCGTGCGCAACCGCGCCGGCCTGAACATCGTCATGGGCCGGCAGGGGAACGTCCTCGTCATGGACACCCGCGGCCGCGAGCTGGAGCGGCACGCCGTCTCCTACGGCGCGGTGCTCAAGGTCGAGGACGGGCAGCGGGTCAAGCCGGGCGAGCTGCTCCTCGAGTGGGACCCGTACACCTTCCAGATCCTCACGGAAGAGGCCGGCGTCGTCGAGTTCCAGGACGTCGTCGAGAACATCACCGTCCGCGAGGAGCAGGACGAAGTCACCGGCCTGATCCAGAAGGTCATCATCCGCTCGAAGGACGAGACCCGGGTGCCGAAGGTCGTCGTCCGCCGCGGGAAGGAGCGGGTCCGCAGCTACCTGCTGCCGGAGAAGGCGCTCCTCTCGGTCGAGGACGGGCAGGAAGTCGCCCCGGGCGACACGCTGGCCCGCATCCCGCGCGAGACGACGAAGACGAAGGACATCACCGGCGGTCTGCCGCGCGTGGTCGAGCTGTTCGAGGCCCGCGCCCCGAAGGAGCCGGCGGTGATCTCCGAAATCGACGGCACCGTCGAGTACGACGAGTCGGCCGAGCGCGTGAAGGGGTTCATCCCGGTCTACGTCGTCAGCGACGACGGCGACCGCCGCGAGTACAAGATCCCCAAGGGGAAGCACATCACCGTCCGCAAGGGGGAGCACCTCCGCGCCGGCGACGCCCTGATGGACGGCCCGAAGGATCCGCACGACATCCTGCGCGTCCTCGGCGAGAACGCCCTGCAGGAGTACCTGGTCAACGAGATTCAGGAGGTCTACCGGCTCCAGGGCGTGGACATCAACGACAAGCACGTCGAGACGATCGTGCGGCATATGATGCGCTGGGTGCAGATCGAGGAGGTCGGCGACACGGAGTTCGTGCTCGAGGACCGCGTCGACCGCTTCCGCTTCCGCCGCGAGAACGAGCGCGTGATCTCCGAGGGCGGCCAGCCGGCGATGGGCCGTCCGCTGCTCCTCGGCATCACCAAGGCCTCGCTCCTCTCCGAGTCGTTCGTCTCGGCCGCGTCGTTCCAGGAGACGACGCGCGTGCTCACCGAAGCCGCGATCCGCGGGGCGACCGACATCCTCGGCGGCCTCAAGGAGAACGTCATCATGGGCCGGCTGATCCCCGCCGGGACCGGCGCGCACCCCTACCGGGACTACGAGATGCCGGCGATGGTGCGCGAGCAGGCGGAGCCGGAGGAAGAGGCGGCGCAGCTCGAGACCGCCCCGGACGACTCGATCCTGCTGCAGGTGCTCGGCCGCGAGCTGGCCGGCGGCGGCGCCGCGCCGCTCCCGAAGGCGTAGCGGCCTTCGCTTTCCGCAGTCGAAGAAAGGGCGGCCCCGCCGGGCCGCCCTTTCGTTTGTTCCGCCGCCGTTCCCGCGCCGCGGTCGCCCGCGCGTCAGTGGACGATGCCGACGACGAAGTAGGCGAGGCAGAGCGCGGAGAGGAGCCACATCCCCGAGTTGACCTCGCGCCGGCGCCCGGCCGCGGTCTTGAACAGCGGGTAGACCGCCAGCCCCGCGGTCAGCCCGTTGGCCGTGTTGTAGGTGAAGACCATCAGCACGATCGTCAGGAAGGCCGGCAGCAGCTCGGTCATGTCGTCGAAGTCGATCCCCTTGACCGCGGGGATCATCACCGCGCCGACGACGATCAGCGCCGGCCCGTAGGCGAAGCCGAGGCTGGAGAGGGACGAGGCGAGCGGCGTGAAGAAGAGGCAGCAGAGGAAGAGCGCTCCGGTGACGACCGCCGCGAAGCCGCTGCGGGCGCCGTCGCGGATGCCGGCGGCGGACTCGACGTAGGCGCCGGAGGTCGTCGTGCCGAGCAGCCCCGCGCCGATGCAGGAGACCGCGTCGACGAGCATCGGCTTGTGGATCTCCGGCAGATTGCCTTTCTCGTCGAGCAGGTTGCCCGCGGCGCCGACGCCGACGAGCGTTCCCACCGTGTCGAGGAAGTCCATCAGGAAGAGCGTCAGCAGGACCGGCAGCATCGAGAGCGAGAAGAGGCTGGCGACGCCGCCGTCGGGACGGGTCTCGCTGAAGGCGAGCTGTCCGGCGATCTCCCCCAGGCCGCCGGGGCCGGAGAAGCGGGGCCAGGCGACGATCCCCTCCGGCGCGGCGGCGTAGCCGAAGGCGACGCCGGCGGCGGCCGTGCCGAGGATCCCCAGCAGCAGCGCGCCCCGCACCCGGCGGACCATCAGCGCGCCGGTGAAGAGCACGCCGAGGACGGCGACCAGCGTCGGCCCGCGCGTGATCGCGCCGATGCCCACCGGGACCGGCACGGCGCCCGCCGGGACGCGCGCCGCGGCGTCGATCGTCGCCGCCTGCACGCCGGGGAAGAGCGAGCCGACGGCGGCGCCGACGACCGGGCTCTTCACGATCCCCGTCTCGTTGAAGCCGATGAAGCAGAGGAACAGCCCGATCCCGACGGCGAAGGCCCGCTTCATGCTCTGGCTGATCGAGTTCGCCAGCCAGGCCCGCACGCCGAGCAGCGTGATGACGAGGAAGACGACGCCGCTGAGAAAGACCGCGCCGATCCGCAGCCGCCAGCCGATTCCCAGCGCGGCCACGCCGAAGGCGAGGAAGGCGTTGCCGCCCATGTAGGGAGCGACGCCGATCGGCCGGTTGGCGACCAGCCCCATCAGGATCGTGCCGCAGCCGGCGACGAGGATCGTGGCCACGGCCGAGGCCGAGGCGGGGATGCCGGCGGCGACGAGGATCGCCGGATTGACGACGACGATGTAGGCCATCGTGACGAAGGTCGTCAGGCCGCCGAGCGTCTCGCGGCGGAAGTCGGTGCCGAGCTCGGCGAAGCGGAAGCGGCGTCGCAGCCGTTCGAGCATTCACTCACCTCGCGACGCGGTCCGCTCGCCGCGGCGCCGCGCGCGTGCATTGTCCCGCGCCGCGGCGCGGCGGGCGACCGCCGGCGTCGGCCCCGGCGCGGGGCGACGGGAGACCGGCCGCGTCGGCCTCAGCGCGCGAGGCGGAAGGAGATCGTCGCCCGCGCGCGCGCCGGCGACGGGCGCCCGTCCACGAGCGCCGGCCGGTAGCGCCAGCGCTTCGCCGCGTCGAGCGCGGCGGCGGCGAGCGGCGGCGCGCCCCGCGCGACGCGCGCGTCCACGACGCGTCCCGCGGCGTCGATCGAGAGGTCGAGGACGACGTCCCCCTCGATCCCCATCCGCCGCGCCGCTTCCGGATAGGCCGGCTCGGGCCGTTCCAGCGGCTGGGCCGGCCGTTCCTCCTCGACCCGCCACGTCCCCGCCTCTTCCGCCGCGCCGCGCAGACGGGCGGCGCCCGCCGCCGCCGAGGCGAGCGCCGCCAGTTCCCGCGCCGCCGCCTCGGCGCCGGGGGCGGGGACGGCGGCGCGCCGGGCGAGATCCTCGAACCGCTCCGGCGAAGCGCCGCTCCGCAGCGCCTCGGCCAGCTCCCCGGCGAGGACGGCGAGCCGCAGCCGGACCGGCGCCGCGGTCCAGGTCGGCGCGGCCTCGCCGACGGCCAGCCGCCGCTCGAGGCGCGCGTCGGCCGCGGCGCCGCGCGGCCGGAAGGTCGTGGTCAACGTGGCGAGGCGGGCGCGCGGCGACGCGCCGTCGGCCAGCTCGACGGCGTAGAGCGCGGCGACGCCGCTCCCCGCCGGGAACGACGGCGCGCTCGGGACGAGCCGCCCGCCTGCGGCGGGGGAGCGCTCCGCGCCGACGAACCGCCAGCGGACGACGGCGCGCGGATCGAACTCGATCGTCGCCGCGGCGTTTTCGGCGACGTCCTGCGGCGCGCGCACCATCCGTTCCATCACGGCGGCGCGCGCGGCGTCGGCGCCCGCGGCGACGGCGCGCGTCCCGCCCCCCGCCGCGGCGAGCGCGCCGAGCGGACCGTCCTGCTCGCCGCCGACGTCGATCGCGGAGAGCTCCACGCCGTCCTGCGCCTCGAGGGCCGCGAGCTGCCGCAGCGCCGGACTCGCCGCCCACTCGGCCGCGCCCCCGGCGACGACCACGACGCCGCGGCGCGCCTCGGCGGGACCCGCGGCGCGGACGAGGTCGTAGGCGGCCTCGATCGCGGCCGGCACGTCGGACGACGCGGCGGGGGCGAGCGCGGCGAGCGCGGTCGTCACGGCGCGGCGGTCGGAGGCGCCGGCGACGAGCGCGCGCGGCCGCTCGCCCGCGGCGACGATCGAGAGCCGGTCGGTCGCCCGCAGGCGCGCGGCGATTCCGGCGAGCGCCCGCTGCGCGACGAAGATCCGCTCGGCGGCGCCGGGGCCGCCGACGTCGAGCACCACGGCGAGCGAGGCGGGCGGACGCCGCGGCGGATCGACGTCGCGCGCCGCGAGGCGCACGCGGACGTAGAGCAGGCGCGGATTCTGTTCGGACGGCGCGGCGTCGAGCGCCGCCTCCAGCGGCGTCGTGGCCGGCGCGCGCAGGTCGGCGCCGAACGCCGAGACGAACGCCTCGGGACGCGCGTCGGAGGGGCGGGGCGGACGCCCGTCGGAGAGGGCGGCGAGCGCGGCGTCGAAGGCGACCAGCGGCGGATGGAGGTCGACCGCGGCGGCGGGGCGGCGCGCGGTCTCGACGAACGCCGGGCCCTGCGGCGGCAGCACGTCGGCGTGGAGCGCGCCGGGGATCTCCTCGCCGAGCCGCGGCGCCGCCGCGGAAGCGACCCGCACGGTCCCCGTCGGCGGCTCGAAGATCTGGTCGCCGATCAGCCACCAGCCGACCGCGGCGACGAGCGCCAGCGCGGCGGCGTGCGCGGCGATCGAGAGCGGCAGGCTCCAGCGCGAATCCCGTCGATCGCCGGCCCGTCGCGCGCGGCCGCGCGCGGCTCGACGGCCGCCCGCCGCTTCGCCCGCCGCCGCGGCGTTCTCTTCCGGCGTCGCCGCAGCGTTCTCTTCCGGCGCCGCCGCGGCGTTCCCTTCCGGCGCGGCTGCGGCGTTCCGTTCCGGCGCGGCCGCGCTGCCCTCGGCGGTCCGCCGCGTCCGCGCGACGTGCGCGGCGAGGTCGGCCTTGAGGCGCGCGGCGAGGTCGGGCGGCGGCGCCGCGGCGCCCGCCTCGCGCGCGAGACGCTCCTCGAGCCGCGCGTCGAACCGTTGCTCGGGCGCCTCGTCGGCGCGCGCCGTCTCCGCTTCCGGCGGCGCCCCGCGCGCCTCGCGGAACGCGGCCAAGTCGGCCTTGAGGCGCGCGGCGAGATCGGCGGGGGCGGGGACCCGCTCCCGTTCCGCGGCCAGCAGCCGCTCGACCTCGGCGATCGTCGCGCGCCGCTTCACGCCCCCGACTCCAGCGCCTCGGCCAAGAGCTCGAGCGCCCGCTTGATCCTCTTCCGCACCGCCGCCTCGGTGATCCCCTCGACGGCGGCGATCTCCTCGAGCCGCGCCTCCGCCCAGTAGCGGGCGGCGACCGCGAATCGCAGTTCCTCCGGCAGGCGCCGCACCGCGCGCCGCAGCGCGGCCGACTCCTCGGCGCGGGCCGCGTCCTCGTCGGGAAGCGTTCCGCCTTCGTCCGGCGGGTCGAACGGCGCTCCGTCCTCGGGATCTTCGAGCGGCAGCGGCGCCGGCCGCCGCGCCTCGTCCACGACCACGTTGTAGGCGATGCGGCAGACCCACGTCGCGAAGCTGGAGCGCCCTTCGAACCGCCCCAGCGCCTCCCAGGCGCGTCGGAACGCCTCCTGCGCGGCATCGGCCGCGCGCGCCGCGTCGCCGCGGCAGAGCGGGCGCAGGAAGCGGAAGACGCCGTCGTA
>JAJFTU010000050.1 GCA_021372775.1 bacterium
GGATGTTCGTGTTCACCTGGATCAGGCTCTGGTAGCCGCCCTTGTACCAGTTGTAGGCGGCCCACGGCTGGTCCTTCACGTACTCGACGCTGAACCGCTCCCCCGCCGGCAGCGCGACGTGCGTCCCGGCGCGGCGCCGCACCTCGGCCAGCACCGCGTCCACGACCGCGGGGAGCTTCTCGCGCGGCACCTCGACGCGCGCGCGGACCGCCTGCATCCGCGCGGCGAGCGTCCCCTCGCCGGGGAGCAGCGCCTCGAGCCGCGCGCGGGCCGCCTCGAACGTCGCCGCCGGCACGGGCGGCGGCGCGACGTCGAACAGCAGCCGCGCCTCCTCGGCCAGCGACAGCCTCTCGCCCGACATCCGCCGCAGCGCGGCCTCGGCGGCGACGAGCTGCTTCTCGAGGAACGCGCGCCGCGGCGACGCCGGCGCGGCCTGCGCCTCGCGCAGCAGCGCCCGCGCGCGGGCCAGCAGCTCCGGCAGCGGCGTCGGCGCGCCGCGCTCCGCCTCGGCCTTCCACTCCGCGGGCCCGTAGTAGGCGTCCACGTAGAGCGGATCGTGCCGCCCGATCGCCAGCGAGAGCTTGACGTACGCGTCGGCGACGGCGTCGAGCCGCGCCTCCGCCCCGCCCTTCGCGGCCGCGCCGCCCTTCGCGGGCTCGGCCGCCTTCGCCCCGCCCGCGACGATTCCCGCGACCATCGCCGCCGCCGCCAACCCGATCGCCATCGCCGTCCTCATCGCCGCGCCGTCCTTCTCCCCCGCCGCATTATCGCCGCGCCGCGGATTCGCGCATCGTCTCCGAGGGCGCAAGCACGCGCCCAGACGTCCGCCCAATTGCCGAGCCGGTCCTCGGTTCATCCCCACACGCTTCGGGACAAGGCAAGGGCATGGAAGTGAACGCGCGTCGCCTGCGCTTCACCCGCCGTTCGCCCGCTGAGCGCTGCGCCCCGAGGGAGTGCGAAGGCTACACGACCTCCGGCGCGGCGAAGACGCCGTAGCCGCGGTCCGAGCGGCGGACCTTCGATTCGAACACAAGGTCGATGCCCCGCAGTTTGCGTTCCGCGGCGCGCCACTCTCCGGTGTTCGCCATCAGCAGGCTCTTGATCGCATGGAGACTGGCCTTCTCGATCCACATCGGCCACCGGAAAGCGATGTCTTTCCCTCGGCCGACGAAGCCAGTCGTGCCGAGTCGCTGACCGACGGGGAAGGAGGGGAATAAGGGCAGCGCTTGGAACGCGAGCCAGTCCGCGCCGGGAACGCCGAGCGCCTTGTCGCGCGCGGGATCGACGGCCGAAAGAGCGTAGAGCCGTTCGCCCGACACGTCCCAACGCAGAATCGGGAGCTTGCTCTCGTACTTCCAGGGGCCGAAAAGCGCCTCCTGCAGGTGTTCCCGCTGCAGGCCGTTCACGAGATCGATGACCATCCCCAAGAACTGCTGCTGGCCGGCGGTGAAATGGAAGGCCGTCGGCTTGGTGTTTCCCTGTCCATCGACGATGACATCGCTGCCATAGGCGGCGACGAACGCCTCGAACTCGTCCCGAGAGAACGGCGGCTTCGGGCTCCTTCCCGCGAAGTTACGGAACTCCTCCGGCGGCGCCTTGAGGTCGCGCACCACCTTGTCTGCCTTGTCCTTCTTCTTGTACGCCAGTTCCAACTCCGGCCGCTTTCGCCACTTCTCGGCGTCCCCGAAGATCGCATCCACCAAGGCGTCCGCGCCACGATCAAGGGTCAGAACGGCGCGCCAGCGTCCGTTCTTCGACCAATGCATCGCCGCCGACTTCTCGACGCCGGACACCACCCGGAAGGCGCCGAGAGCCGCCAAGAAGCCCAGAGGGTTGCCGCCGTCGCAGCCCGTGAGAACGATGTCCGCCATCGCCGCTCCCTTCTACTTTCCTGCGCTGACGCGGTGGTCCGCGAGCCGCAGAAGCGTCTCGAGGAACGCCAAGCCGTACCATCCGTAGCGCTCGACCAAGAGCCAGAAACGGTCCGCGACGCCCGAGTCGAGCTCGGCGGCGGCCCACGCTTGCGCCGCGGTCGCCCGCACACCATCAAATGCGAAGTCCGCGTTCTTCGAGGACGGATCGACGACGGCAGGCGCAAACGGGCGGGCGAAGCCGTGGTGAGACTCGATGAGGTGCAGGACCAGTTCACTGTCCACCATCGCCTTCTTCGCCAGCGCGGCCTTGGCCAGCGCCGCCGAGGCCAGTTCGTGCCTTCCCCCGGCCGGGTACCCGGACAGTTCGCGCGCCCGACGCCACGACGCGCGGTCGCGATACGACAGGACGGACTTCGCGAGCGGCGGCTCTCCCTTGCGGGCTCGGAGCTGATCGCCGCCCCGCAACATCGCTTGGAACCGCGGGTCCACCTTGCCTGCGTCGTGCCACTGCGCCGCGGCAACCAAGGCACCCATCTCCGCCTTGGGGATGCCGCAAAGTGACGCGAACCGCTCCACCTTCTCTCTTACTTGATCCAGATGCCGAGCTAGCGGCACCTCGGCGGAGGTGAACGACGAGCCAAAGCCGCCTTGATCCTCGCTCTCCGCCTCGCTCTTCCCTTTCAGCCGAACGATCAGGTATCCCGAGCCCTGATTGACGCGCACGACTTCGGTCGGCCCAGCGCGGAGCGCGCGCACGATTTCCAACAGCGGTCCGGGCTCGGGACTCCACTCCTCGAGCCACGCCGCAACTGCGTCTTCGAGTTCTGAAACGGCCAGATCCGGGTCGTCGCACGGCACGACTGGAGGATTCTCGGCGCCAAGCGCCGCGACGGCGCCGTGGAGCACGCGCTGGTCAAGCCGCAAGAGCGCGCACCCAGTCGCCGCGAAGTGGGCGATGTCGCCCACGTCAGAGACGGCGCTCGCTTCGCTCGCCTCGCGGCCCCGGCCCGCGACAGTCGGGCTCCAGACCTTGCTCTTCGGATCAACGCCGCCGTACTCGGCGGGAACGACGATCGTGTCGCCGGGCCGCAGCCAACGGCCCGACTCGCCTCCGCCGACGAAGCTATCTTCACCCCGCCAGACGATGTACGGACGGGACTTCCGCCACCTCGCGCGATCCCCCGCCGAAGCCTGCCCTTCGACGTCGGAAATGTCTCTGTCGGAGTCGATCAGGTCGTCGGACGCGCGGAGCCAGTCCCGCGCCGCAAAGAACGGCACGGGCATGGCTTCGCCCGCCGTGGGGCGGCACGCCGCCAAGAGACAAAGAGCCGCCTCCGAACGATCCTTGTGCGCAAGGTCCAGCTCTTCGATGTCGGCGCGCCACACCACGTGAACGTCCGCCGGCCCGGCCTGCGGCCCGTGAAGCCACAGCGCGACGTCCGGATCCACCATCGGCGCGGGTTTCGTCTGAGCGAGGGCGTCGAGATGCGCGCGCAGAAGGACCGGGGCATGGACCTCCGGAGCCAGCATTCCGACGAGCCGGTCCCTGCCGGGAAGACGCAGATTCTCGGCGCCGAAGTCCAGCTTCCCCTCTTTTTCCTTCAACCACTTCCACGTCTCGACGATGGCGGCGCCGTAGACAGGATCCGGCTCTTTGGCGTTGAGGGCGTCGTGCCTCACGACGATCGTGGCCTGCGCCTTGCCGCAGGACCCGAGCCGATCGAGCCGTCCGAACCGCTGCCGCAAGGCATCGAGGCTCGCGCATTCGGTGACCAACGCGTCGAAATCGACGTCGGCGCCCGCCTCGAGGCACTGCGTGGCGACGACGACAAGCGGCCTCGCCGAGACTTCGCGCTTTCGGTCGGGCCTTATCTGGTCGAAGTACTTCCCAACGACGATGTCCCGGTCGAGGGGCCGCATCCGTCCCGTCAACAGGACGACGCCGAAGTCCCGCGACTCATCGGGCTGCTTTGCCTCCAGGATTCGGAAGACGCGCCTCGCCGTGGCGACGCGATTGACCATGACGGCGACGCTGCCGGCGCCGCCGCGCAGCATGCGCTTCGCCTCGTCGGCCAGCGCCCGCGCCAGTCGAGTCGCGTTCTCCTCCTCCTCGGTCACGCAGGGGACAGCGAGGAGGGTGGCGGGCTTCGACGCGCTGAGTCGGCTGTGCAGCGGCCCGTCGGGCGAGCGGTCGACGGCGTCGAGCGCAAACCGCGTCCCGCAGTTCTTCGCGTCCACCGTCGCCGACATCCGAACGAGCTTCCAAGGCGTCAGCGGGGCGCGCTCGCATCTGCGTCTGCGCTCGTGGACGGCCGTCAGCGTCTCCTCGAACGGCCTCGCCAAGTGCACTTCGTCCAGAATGAAGAGCGAGTCCTCGCCGACCAGCGCGGCGTGAATCGGGCGCATGCCCTCCGACACGCCGTATCCGCGGAACAAGAGCCGGGACCCGACCTGATCGACCGTGGACACGGCGAGCACGGGGACCGTGGGATCCAGCGCCCACGACGCGTCGCGCCGCTTGCCGCCGCGAAGCGCCGCCACGACCAGCCTGCCCGACACGTCGGAAAGGCGGGAGAGTCGTTGCTGCACCGCGAGAAGCACGCCAGCCTTCGCGCCCAGCACCGCGCTGGCGATCCGTTCCGCCCGCGCGTAGGTCTGATCGACGACGACCCGCCGATCCACGACAAAGAAGATCCGCCGCGGCGCTCGCCGCTTGCTGGGCGGCTCCGTCGCCTGAAGCGCGAGGTGAAACAGGGCGACGTCCAAGGCGGCGGTCTTGCCGCAACCGGTCGGGATATCGAGGACGTCGGGCCAGCCGTTGGCGGCGACGTCCTCCATCAGCCGCATCTGCCACGGGAAGGGGTCGGATCCGTGGATCGCGTGAAAGAACGCGCCGAAGTCCGAGACCTGAAGGCCTTGCATCGCGTTGTCTCCTAGAGGGGCCGGCAGAGACCCAAGCCCTGGAACCGCCCCGCGCCCAACACAACGGGGCCCGCAACCGGCCGCTCGAAACGGATGACGGCATGCACAAGTTCGCGCCTGAACCGGCCGGCGCGCGCCGGATACGGGCCGTACTTGGCCGCATGCTCCGCGCCGCCGACGGCCGAGCTCCCGTCGATGCGAACCTCCGTCGGCGCCGGAAGGCCGATGTGCGTGCACGCGGACTCGACAGACTCGACCGCGCGCCGCAGCGCCTCGGCCGCCTTGGCGGCGGAGCGCGAACGGAGATCGCCCGGATGCCGGTCCAGCGCGATCGGCGTCGCCGTCGCCCAGGTGCGCGACGCGCGGCACCACGCGTCGGGGTCAAGAGTCCGCAGCCCGGGCAGGCCCACGACCCGCTGGAGCGTCAGTTCGCCCGCCGCACCCATGACGAGGCGGACCGGCGGGGGTTGGCTTCCTCGAGCCGCCCCGGCCCTGTCCTCCAACTTGACGACCGCGTCTTCGATGTACTGCCGATCGTCCTCCGACGTCTCCCGCGGAAGCACCACGGCAATTCCCAAGATCGAGCCGTCGGCGTAGCGATGCCCGACGAACGGAAGCGGCACGCAGGCGACGTGCGGTCGATCGGTCCGACGTCCGGAGGGCTCGTGTCCCGAAAGCACTACCTTGATCGGATCCGCGGCGGCCGACATCAGCGCGTCGCGAAGCGTCTTCGCCAACTCCGGCCCGCGGTGCGACGGGAACGCCGGTCCTTGAATGCGGCCGAACACCAGCCAGTCCTCGCCGAGGTTGCCGCACGCGGCTTCCCGCCCGGCGTTCGACGCCGACCGATACGGGACGAGCCCGCAGGGCAGCGTGCGGGGCGACGTCTCGCGGTGCCGCCCGAACTCCTCCTCCAGACGCTCAAGCTGCCCTTCGGAGACCACACGCAGGACCCGGGCCCCGCGCGTATTGTCGGAGGGAGTCCAAGTCGGGCGAGGCGGGTCGTTGACCCAGCGCAGCGCGACGAGGGACGACGAATGGCCGATCCGCGTCACGCGGCGCGCAAGCCGCTCCAAGCCACCGCGGACCGCCGCCGGCGGCGCCGCGTCGCGCCAGACGAAATGACACACCGGGTCGTCGGGGACGACACACGGGAAGGTCCGCGGCTGACGTCCTCGCCGCTCGGGCAGGACCGCCAGCGCGCGGGCTACGTCGATCTTCTCGCCGGCGTTGAACGTCCTGGCCGCGCGGTAGTCCTCCAGCAGGCGATCCTCCAGCTTCTTCGCGGTCGCCTGCAGCGAACGGATGGCCCGCCCGTCGGCCGCCCCCGACTTAGCCGCGGCGAGTTCGGCCTTCGCCTCCTCGCAAGCGCGCGCGTCGTCGGAGAAGTCCGGCATCGAGCCGACGTCGTTGACCGGCACGAACACCCGCGCCGCGGTGCGCATCCCGCAGTTGGAGGCCGCGATGTCCGGCGCGGGAAGACGCTCCAACCAGAGAAGCGCCTCGCGCTCCAACGGATCCGGACTGTCCGCGTCGTGCAGCGCGGCGACCAGCGCCGAGAACACGCGCGCGGGGTGAATCGGCCACTCCCCCTCGTTTCGGTCGTTGTAGGCGGTCGCGACGTATCGCCCGGTCAAGAGGTCGATCCGCAACGCCAGCATGGCCGTCACTCCTTCGACGTCGCGGCCTGCGCCCGGCTGATCCGGATCAGCTCGCACAGCTTTTCCGTCGGCTTGAGCGTCAGGATCGGCTTGCCGGGTTCGCACGCCCACCCCATGCCGCAATTGGCAGCCGCAGCGGCGGCGTCGGCGACCGCCTTTTGCGCATCTTCGCGGCTCATGGTCAGCCCATGGACGCGCCCGTCTGCGGCCACAACCTCGAACTGGGCGACGCCTTCGGGAACGAGCAGACAGCGGGAGCGAAGGTCGTAGCCCATCGCGTCCTGATACACGACCCCGGCGAGAGCGAGCGCGGCGAGCGCCGTCCTGGCCGCCGATTCGGCCTTGGCGCGCTGCGCCCCATCGAGCGTCCGCCCGCTGCAATCCACGGGGAAGGCGAGCTTCCGCAGGCCGGCCAAGGACAGCACCGCAGTGTGCAGCGCGTAGTCCAACGTGACGCCGCCCGCTTTCGCGTCCACCGACGGCGCAATGTTGCCGTGGTTGACGTCAGAGGGCTTCAGCGCCTGCGGCTTGGCGCTCTTGCCGCTCGGCTTCTCGAACGTCCAGCCTTCTTCGGCGTCCTCGTAGAGCGGATTGCCCTTCGAGACGTCCGAAATCTGCAGAGGGTCAATTCGACTGGCCGTCTTGACACCCGCGCAGGCGTTGACCCCGACAATCTCCGAAACCAGAGTCCGCGCGAACTTCGCGCCCATCCCGCCCGTCGCCCCCGTGGAGTCCCAGACACCGAAGATCAACGCGGTGGGGCAGAGCTTGAAGACGGCGGTCGCGCGCGCCACCTTGGCCCGAGTGAACGCAAGTCCCTCTCCCGACTGGCGGAACGGGACGCCTTTCGCCGTAGTGCTGTCGCGCAGGATGGCGTCCGCCAAGCGGTGCGGGGCGTCGAGCGTCGTGATCTGGCCGATGTCTTCGAGCCCCTTCTCGTTGGAAAAATCGACCACGATCACGGGGAAGGACAGTTCTCCCGCGCGCCATCCGGCGAGCAGTGCCTGTTCCATACGGTTGGCTTGCGACTGCACGGAGTCCAAGAGGACTGTATCCACGGCGGCGCCGTCGATGCGGCGGGTTTCGATGGCGTACTTCGTCTGGGCCTTGGGATCATCGACGACGTACGTCGGCGGGAAGACCTTGTCGCCGGCCCCGCCCGCCGGACCGAACCGCCGGACCCTCCGAACCGCGACCGCCCCCGCTTCGATGAGATTGGCCAACTCGTCCAGTTTCGCAGTCATGTTTCCGACCTCCTTGCTTGTTCATGGGTGGTATATTTAACGTCCCACCACTACCCGAGAATACGTCGCTGCCACGCGCCCGTCAAGGCGACGTCTCAGACAGATTCCACATGGGTTGCGAGCCTCCCCTCTCGCCGTAACCTCACCCCCTCGGCTGAGTTCCCCGCCCTCAGCCCGAGCCTCATTGAAGAATGGGCGGGATCTTTGCCGCCGTCTCGGGCAACACGCCGTCCCCGCCTGCGGCCCCGCCGCGGGCGGGGCCTCCTTTCTATTGGCGTCCCCCCTTATAGCTCAATGATGGGCCCATAACGTGCCGCCAGTGGCGTTAATCCGTGTCGGCCTTCCGTTTCATCGCTGTCTGCCTCGGTCACGCGGCAGGCCTGCGTTGACGACCGATTCCAGGACCACGACTCTTCCAACGCCAGCGGCACGCCCCGCCGCTTCAACCGGGCCTCGCGCCGAAGCGCGAGGAAACCCGCGACCAATTTGGCGTCGGCTCGGGACAGGGAGGCTGCTTCAATGAGGCCTCGCGCCGAAGCGCGAGGAAACCGCAACGGCAAGTTCGCCGCCGATGGGCCGCGCTACCTTCAATGAGGCCTCGCGCCGAAGCACGAGGAAACGTCCACAAGGCGGCCGTCGAGCCGCTGGAAAGCGACCCTTCAATGAGGCCTCGTGCCGGAGCACGAGGAAACCGCGGCGGCGACCGTGACCACGGAAGGGGGCATAGTCCTTCAATGAGGCCTCGTGCCGTAGCACGAGGAAACAACACTAACCATCGTAGGCGACAGGGGCGGCCAACCCTTCAATGAGGCCTCCTGCCGTAGCACGAGGAAACTTCAAGGCGCTGGTTGTGGACAAGGAAGCCATCCGCCTTCAATGAGGCCTCGTGCCGTAGCACGAGGAAACGTCAGCCGCGCGAGCGCGCCACTCGGCGGCAGATGTCCTTCAATGAGGCCTCGTGCCGTAGCACGAGGAAACGGCCGCGACCGAGGCCGTCCCGCGCGTCGTCGTCGTCCTTCAATGAGGCCTCGTGCCGAAGCACGAGGAAACCGTGCGCGCGGATCGGCTCCGGCGAGGACGCGGCGTCCTTCAATGAGGCCTCGTGCCGAAGCACGAGGAAACGACGCACGCGCCGAGCCGCACGTGGCAGCTCGCCGGCCTTCAATGAGGCCTCGCGCCGAAGCGCGAGGAAACGCGCCGGCAGATCGAGCAACTCCGCCGGACGATGTCGGACCTTCAATGAGGCCTCGCGCCGAAGCGCGAGGAAACCGCGGGGACGAACGGCACGATCGGCGCCGGCACGTACCTTCAATGAGGCCTCGCGCCGAAGCGCGAGGAAACGCGTCGCCGGCATCGTGTTCGGCCGCGCGTGGAACAACCTTCAATGAGGCCTCGCGCCGAAGCGCGAGGAAACGCAGGAGGCGGAGGAGGAGGGTCTGATCGACGGCGACCTTCAATGAGGCCTCGCGCCGAAGCGCGAGGAAACCTGTTGCAGGCGCTCCACGCGAACCCGTGGGATTGCGCGCTTCAATGAGGCCTCGCGCCGAAGCGCGAGGAAACCGCGCTCCGCCCAGTAGCTCTTCTTCGCTTCCTTCTTGCTTCAATGAGGCCTCGCGCCGAAGCGCGAGGACACTACTGCCACGCGTGCGGACCGTCGGCGGCGCCGCCGCTTCAATGAGGCCTCGCGCCGAAGCGCGAGGAAACGTCGAGTGCGGGCTCGGAGTCACCTCGACGGGAAAGGCTTCAATGAGGCCTCGCGCCGAAGCGCGAGGAAACGACGCCTGCCGGACGGCCGTCA